>JACQEP010000006.1 GCA_016200485.1 Gammaproteobacteria bacterium | reverse complement strand
GCGTAAACTGCTGCATGCCATTCACGGCATGTTGAAGGACAACAAGCCCTTCGATAACACCCGCTTTTACGCGATTCCAGCATGAGCCGGAAAGTGCAAAAATTACAGAAAAAATGCTTGACCTCGAACAGAGTATCTACCTAGCCGGTTTGCCCAAGGGCAAGAATTGGCGGGGTACTACCCCCTCCCGCCCCGGTTTCCGCTATAATTGCCCCCCACTGTTAACCCCTATATCTCGGAAGCGTCTATGTCGAAGTCCTCGATCAAGAAAGTGGTGCTTGCCTATTCCGGCGGCCTGGATACCTCCATCATCGTCAAGTGGCTACAAGAAAACTACCACTGCGAAGTCGTCACCTTCACCGCCGACATCGGCCAGGGCGAAGAGCTGGAACCTGCCCGCGCCAAGGCCCAGGGGATGGGCGTGAAAGAAATCTATATTGATGATCTGCGCGAAGAATACGTCCGCGACTTCGTCTTCCCCATGTTCCGCGCCAACACCTTATATGAAGGCGAATACCTGCTCGGCACCTCCATCGCCCGGCCGTTGATCGCCAAGCGTCTGGTCGAGATCGCCAACGAGACCGGTGCCGACGCCATCTCCCATGGTGCTACCGGCAAGGGCAACGACCAGGTGCGCTTCGAGATGGGCGCCTATGCGCTCAAGCCTGGCGTCAAAGTCATCGCCCCGTGGCGCGAATGGGATCTGACCTCGCGTGAAAAACTGATGACCTACGCCGAGCAACACGGCATTCCGATCGAAATGAAGCGCGGTAAAAAATCGCCTTATTCGATGGACGCAAATCTGCTGCATATCTCCTATGAAGGCGGTGTGCTGGAAGATACCTGGACCGAGGCCGAAGCCGATATGTGGCGCTGGAGCGTCAGCCCGGAAAAGGCCCCCGACCAAGCCGAATACATTGAACTGACCTATCGCAAAGGCGACATCATCGCCATCAATGGCAAAGAAATGAGCCCGGCCACTGTTCTCGCTACGCTGAACACGCTCGGCGGCAAACACGGTATCGGCCGCGCCGACATCGTTGAAAATCGTTATGTCGGTATGAAGTCACGTGGTTGTTATGAAACGCCGGGTGGCACCATTATGCTTAAATCACATCGTGCCATCGAATCCATCACCCTGGATCGCGAAGTCGCGCATCTGAAAGATGATTTGATGCCACGTTACGCCAGCCTGATTTACAACGGCTACTGGTGGAGCCCGGAGCGGTTGATGATGCAGGAAATGATCAATGCTTCGCAGCAAAATGTGAATGGTGTCGTGCGTCTTAAGCTTTATAAAGGCAACGTTATCGTCATCGGCCGCAAGTCGGACGACAGCCTGTTCGATGCGACTATCGCGACATTTGAAGATGACAAGGGCGCCTACAATCAACGTGATGCCGAAGGTTTCATCAAGCTCAACGCCCTGCGCATGCGTATTGCCGCCAGCAAGGGCCGCAAATTGAAGTAGGGGCGGGTTTCAAACCCGCCCTACCCAATCTCCAGAGGGAGAGTGGATATCAAAAACAGCATTGATATAAGGAACGACAAATGGAATACAAAAACGCAACCGTAAAACACAAGGCAAATGTTTACCACGACGGTAAAGTCACCAGCCGCACCATCGTCACCAATGAGGGTGAAATGAAAACTTTGGGCGTGATGTTGCCGGGTAGCTATCGGTTTTCTACCGGTGCGCCGGAAACCATGGAAGTCACCCAAGGCCGTTGCCGCGTCAAACTCGCCAATGAGCAGGATTGGACGCTTTACGAAGCAGGCGAACGTTTCGAAGTGCCCGCTAACTCGCATTTCGAAATCGAAATTGACGAATTGCTTGATTACATCTGTCATTTTCATTAATTGCAGAGCCCAGTAATCGTTTATGCCGCGTTATTGCCGTGGTGACTGATTAAAGAGTACTCAAAATGTGTGATAAATGCTGGGCAGGGGATCGTGAAATAGAGGGCCGTTTTGTCCGCAAATTTCCGCATATCAACGTGCTCAAGTGTAGTGCCAAAATGGACGCTACTCTGGGAAGAGGGAACAGGGACGGTGATAGCCAAGCATTTGTCAGCACCTTGGCCAGAGGTAAACTATAACAATGTCAGTTGCAGCAAGCGGCCACCCAAAATCCCTGACTGCACTCATGGTGGGTGCCACCGGCGTGGTCTACGGTGACATCGGCACCAGCCCTTTGTACGCCTTGAAGGAAGTGTTTGCGGGTCATCACCCGTTGCCGCTCGATGAGTTTCATGTCCTCGGCTTATTGTCTGTGGTGCTCTGGACTATTGTTCTCGTCGTCTCCATCAAATACATCACGTTCATGATGCGCGCCGATAACCGGGGAGAAGGCGGCTGCCTGGCCCTGCTGGCGCTTGTCTCGCAGGCCACCCAAGGTGCACGCTTGCGATTTTTCGTCGTTGTGCTCGGCATATTCGCCGCCGCGTTGTTCTACGGTGATAGCATGATTACGCCTGCGATCTCGGTGTTGAGCGCCGTCGAAGGCGTCAAGGTTGCTGCGCCGGTATTGGAACCCTATGTGATTCCGTTGACGGTCATCATCCTCACTATCCTGTTCGCTTTGCAGCGGGGCGGTACCGCAGCCGTCGGCGCCGTGTTTGGCCCCGTCATGCTGTTGTGGTTCGGCATCCTGGCCGTGTTGGGCGCCATGAGCATTATCGATAATCCTGGCGTGCTGGCCGCGATTAATCCCTGGTATGCCTTCGAATTTTTTGAAGATGACTGGATTTCCGGATTCTTCTCCCTCGGTGCCGTCGTCCTTGTAATTACCGGCGGCGAAGCACTCTATGCCGACATGGGCCACTTTGGTAAACGTCCCATCCGCTGGGCCTGGTTCGGCTTGGTGATGCCCGCATTGTTGATCAATTATTTTGGCCAGGGCGCCTTACTGCTGCGTGATCCCACCACGATTGAAAATCCATTTTTCCTGTTGGCCCCTGAGTGGTCGTTGATCCCATTGGTTTGTTTGGCGACACTGGCCACTGTCATCGCCTCCCAGGCAGTCATCTCCGGTGCTTTTTCCGTTGCTCAGCAGGCGGTGCAGCTCGGCTATTTGCCACGGATGGTGATGGTGCAAACTTCCGCCGAAACCCGTGGCCAAATCTATTTGCCGTTTATCAACTGGTCGCTGTTTATTTTTGTCATTGCCCTCGTACTCGGCTTTCAGTCTTCCAGCAGCCTGGCTTATGCTTACGGAATCGCCGTCACCGGCACCATGATGATCGACACAGTTCTTATTTTCGTGGTCATGATCGTTCTTTGGAAGTGGCACAAACTGCTCGCCATCGGGTTCCTCGCCGTGTTTTTGACTATCGACCTCACCTTCTTCACTGCCAATGTGCCAAAAATTACCAGTGGTGGTTGGTTCCCGCTCGTGATCGGAGGCGTCGTTTTCATTTTATTGATGACCTGGAAGACCGGACGCAAACTCGTGTTCCAGGAAATTCAAAAAGAAGCCATGACCTTGCCGGATTTCGTCGAAGCCATCGGTAGCAGCGTGCGGCGTGTGCCAGGTACCGCCGTATTCATGACGAGCAGCTCGCAGGTCTTGCCGCATGCGTTGTTACATAATTTGAAGCACAACAAAGTCATTCATGAGCGCGTCATCGCGCTTACCGTATTGACCGCAGAAGTCCCCTACGTCCCGCCCAGTCAGCGGGTTGAGGTCGCAGCCCTCGGCAAAAACTTTTATCGTGTCATGCTGCGTTACGGATTCAAGGACGAGCCGAATATTCCTGCCGCGCTGAAGGTATGTGAAGGGTTAGGTGAAGAAATCGATCTTATGGATACCTCATTCTTCGTCAGCCGCGAAACCGTGATTCCAAGCCGCATTCCCGGCATGGCACTGTGGCGTGAACGACTCTTCACCTGGATGTCTCGCAACGCCGTCACCGCCACCGACTTCTTCAAGATCCCCCCGAATCGCGTGGTCGAACTGGGCGCGCAGGTTGAGATATAATGAATAACAAGCGTAACCATTCACTATTCACTATTTAAGACACAGAATTAAATGTGGGTTAGGCGTTTTTTGTCGTAACCCACCAAGTCGTGCCGTTAGGTACACCTTTAAAAAATGGTTTATGTTGCTGAGCAACCTCTGGTGGGTTACGGCTATTGCCTAACTCGCTCTACGTCTATGCTTAGCTTATTTCACCTCAATCATCTGTACCGTACCATCGGGTAATGTCTCCACCATCTGGCCCTTGGGTTCTTCGAGGTAGATCATGATCACGGTGAAGATCAATGCGGCGGCGATGCCAATCATCAGGAAGAACTGATTGTAATCGACCAATGAGTTGATGGTGAGGAAGATCACGCCTCCGACGTTGCCAAAGGCGCCAACCATGCCAGCGATCTGTCCGGTCATGCGCCGCTGTACCAGTGGCACCATGGCATAGACAGCGCCGGAACCCATCTTGGAGAAGATGCCACCGCAGATGGTGAGCACCACCGCCAGCCACACCGGCCACTCCTTGCTGAGCATGCCCAGCATCAGGAAGCTGGCGGTAATACCGGCGAAGACGATGATCAGTGTACGGCGGCGGCCAATGCGGTCACTCACCCAGCCGCCACCGGGGCGCGCCATCAGATTGAGGAAGGGGTAAACTCCGGCCAGCAGCGCAGCAGTAACCTTGGGAATATCAAACCAGGTGACATAGAACATTGCCAGTATTGATACCACGGCCAGCTCGGTACCGAAGGTGACAAAGTAGGCCCAGTCCAGAATCGCCACCTGTTTGAACTTGTAACGATGCATCTCCGACACCGGTTTTTGCAATACATGGCCGTTGATATGCCAGATCTTCCACACCTGCAACAGATAGAGTGCAGTTAAGGTTAGGTAGATCAGATAGGCTGCGCCCTCGTTGATCAGCCCCATCTCCGCAGGCGAGAGTTTCCATGTCAGCAGTGCCAGCGCCAGAAACAGTGGGATGTTCATCACCATGTAAAGCACCAGATCGGTGCCGCTGGTCACCTCCATTGCCCCCATTTTCTTTGGCTTGAAGTAGGTTGAACCCTTCGGCGTGTTGCTAACGCGGGTGTAATAGAAAAGGCCATAAATTATCGCGAGCAGACCGGCAACAGTCAGCGCAATGCGCCAGCCGCTGGCATCGCCGATGTTGGCTGCAATCACCGGCAGTGTCACCGCCGCCGCAGAAGAACCAAAGTTACCCCAACCACCGTAAATGCCTTGCGCCAACCCCGTCTGTTTGGCCGGAAACCACTCACCAATCATGCGAATGCCCACCACAAATCCGGCACCGATAAAACCAGAGAGAAAACGCAGAAGTGCCAGCTGCGCATAACTTTCTGCCCAGGCAAAGACGATACTGGTCAAACTACCTAGCACCAGCACAGCTGTATACATAATGCGTGGCCCGAGTTTATCGACCAGCATACCCACGACAATGCGTGCCGGAATCGTAATCGCCACGTTCAGGATCAGCAGCACTTTCGCCTGCTGATCGGTAAGCTGCAACGCCTCCTTGATGAATGGCATCATCGGCCCAAGCCCAAGCCATACGACAAAGGTCATGAAAAATGCAAACCAGGTGTAGTGAAGAATACGTATGTTCGGCCTCTGAAAATCAAAGATATTTAGTTTGCTGCTGTACATTGCATTGCCTCGGTTTGTATTTGTTGAGATAAGCGCAAGTGCTTCTGCAGTAACTGTGCCAGATTGTTATTGGTATGATTTTTCAGGAAAAAACAGTTTTCTTGTTGAAGGCATTGAGCAAAGACGGTTCTTTTTTGGTGCGTAAACTTCAGCGTTTGACCAAGTGTGGGGCGCGGCTATGTGCAGGGCGAGAAATTGCCGGTCCTGGTGCCGAGAGGATCTTTGTTGGTAAGGAAAACCTGGATCATATGCGTCACGCATCCACGATGCATTGGCGGATGACGCACGCTATGCGTGGTGCCGGATTCAGACGCTTAAATTCCTTTATTGAGCGTCAGCGTAAAGATTGATGGGGCTTGCCTTCACCTCTGTTGCAGCGAAGAGCAAGCCCAGGCTTGTGACAAATATTGAGACTTGTATCATTCGAGACATCCGCGTCCCTTCCCTCAGGAAGAGGATTGGAGGGTTTTCGTTATTCCAGTCGTGTTTCGTTACCCAATTAGGTCATCATCAATAGGTTACTGGCCTTCCAGCGACAGCCCCATCGGGATGTTGTCGGTATAGATGCCGTCTATCCCAAGAGTAGAGAGGAAGAGCCATTCCTGCGCTGAATTGACGGTGTAAGCGATGCTGCTGATGCCGATGTTATGAAGCTGTGCTATCAGCAGCGCCCCGTTGCCGGCGGTGATTTGTTCCATCTTCATTAATGCCGTCTTGTCGATGACGGCAGCGCGGCTCTGCAATGCCGCCAGGGTATTTACATATTGATAGGGTGATTCATAGATCGGGAGACGGTAGATTGGACCGATTTCCACCCATTGCAGGCCAAAGACTGGTTGCTTGCTGACGAGTTTTACCGGCATGCCGGTGATCGCCTGAAGCTGTGCCGGTGACAGCAACTGGAGCATGCTTAGCGACAACAGCCTCGGGATCGAGGGTTGCGCCGCCTTGACTGCAGCGATGATCTCGGGTGAGAAGGATTCGATCAACACTTGCTGTTCCATTTTGGTGTGATTGATATCGGCGATTACAGCGGCGACCAGCGCGGGTATGGTGACGTCATCAATATCGCACATGGGAGCCGGCGCCTTGATCTCGATGGAGAGCAGGCCGCTGGGGCGATCAGCGTTATTCTTGACACTGAAGATGCGGCCGGTTTGCAATACCTGTTGTAGTGTTGAAACCTCTTTGAAGCGCTGCTTCAGTTCGGCATAGGTAAGTGTGTTGACACAGGTTTTGTCTCCGAGGTAATCGTCGTGCATCATGACGGCGATATTGTCCTTGGTGATGACTACATCTAGGCCGACAACCTGTATCCCTTCACGATATGCGCGCGTTACCGATTCGACGGTATTTTCGATCGGCTTATCCGGGTTCTCTCCCATGTTATTCCCATAGCCGCGATGGCCAATGGCGAACGGCAGATGATCTGAGTGCAGCACATCCTCGATGACCCAGCGCAGGGCTGAGTCATGATCATCTTCATTCGCCTGTGCCTGTGCCGGTGACATTGCTAAAACGAATAGCGGTATTGCCAAAATCAACTTCCATATTGATCTGGTCTTCATATTATTTCCCTGGTTAATGTTTGAGGTTTCTGGCAACGCTCTCGCAAATCCAAGAGAGCAATTCCAGATGATACCTAAAATTGCAGGGGTCTGCCTTTGTGTATCTGGCATTGGTGAATGCTGGCCTTCTGGCTGGTGAGGGTGTAGTGCGATATTAGATTATTACCAATAACTGATTTTCCTATTAACAGCCCGACCATTGGCGAGCCCTTCAGATAACGATGTAGTGCATCGAGTTGAGAAATGGGTTGCCAACAGCGCCTGCATTGATGAACCAATTCCATGCGCGGCACCTTTGTGGTGCGGTTATGCATTAAATGTGTGCCACTGTTGGTGCAACGGCATATCGCTCCGCGCTTGCCTCAGAAAAATATTAATTAACTTCAATTAGTTAGTGAAGTATGTTGTGTATGGCACAACCCTTGCTCTAAGTCTGTTCAAGGAGTCTGACGTTTAAATCGGAGCATGGTATGAAAGAGAAATTGGTGTTGGTCGGGAACGGTATGGCGGGTGTGCGCACTCTGGAAGAGTTGCTGAAGATCGCGCCCGATATGTATGACATTACCGTGTTTGGCGCTGAGCCTTACGGTAACTACAACCGTATTCTGCTGTCACCCGTGTTGGCGGGTGAGAAGACCATCGATGACATCATGCTGAATACGCCTGAGTGGTACAAGGAGAACAACATCACCCTGCGCGCGGGCAAGAAGGTGGTGAATGTCGATCGCAAACGGCGCCGCGTCATTGCTGAGGATGGCACTGAGGAGTCATATGATCGCCTGCTGCTGGCTACCGGCTCCAATCCCTTCATTATTCCGGTGCCGGGACACAATCTGAAGGGTGTGATCGGTTTCCGCGACATTAAAGATGTGGACACCATGCTCGACACTGCCAAAACCAAGAAGCATGCCGTGGTGATTGGCGGTGGTCTGCTGGGGCTTGAGGCGGCCAATGGTTTGCAGATTCAGGGTATGAATGTCACGGTCGTACATTTGAGTGGCACGCTGATGGAGCGGCAGATGGATGCGGTTTCCGGCAAGATGCTGCAAAAGGCGCTCGAAGACAAAGGGCTGCAATTCCTGATGTCGACACAGACCGAGGCGATTCTCGGTGAAGAGTATGTAAAGGGTGTGCGCTTTAAAGGCGGACTGGAGATTGCGGCCGACATCGTAGTGATGGCGGCGGGTATCCGCCCCAACATCGAGCTGGCAAAAAAGATCGGTCTGCATTGCGAGCGAGGCATAGTCGTCAATGACACCATGCAGACCTTTGATCCCAAGATCTACGCCGTGGGTGAGTGCGTGCAGCACCGTAGCCAAACGTACGGATTGGTGGCGCCGCTGTTTGAGCAGGCCAAGGTCTGCGCCAATCATCTGGCCAAGTACGGCATCGGTCGCTATGAGGGGTCGGTTACTTCAACAAAGCTGAAGGTAACGGGCGTTGACCTGTTCTCTGCCGGTGACTTTATCGGTGATGAGAGTACCGAAGAGATTGTGATGAAGGACGCTGCCCGCGGTGTCTATAAAAAAGTGGTGCTCAAGGATAACAAGATCAAGGGCGCGGTGATGTATGGCGACACGGTGGATGGCGCCTGGTACTTCCAGATGTTGCGTGATGGCACGGATGTTAGCGACTTCCGCGATTCTCTGATGTTTGGTCAGGCCCATCTCGGTGATTCCGGTCACGGTGGTCAAAACGCTGCTTCGGCCATGAGCAATGAGATGGAGGTGTGCGGCTGTAACGGCGTCTGCAAGGGTGACATCGTCAAGGCGATCACCACCAAAGGCCTGTTCACGCTCGAAGAGGTGCGCTCACACACCAAGGCCTCAGCCTCGTGTGGCTCGTGTACCGGTCTGGTCGAACAAATACTGGCATCCACAGTGGGTGACTACTCAGCCACGCCGAAGATGAAGCCACTGTGTGGCTGCACCGATTATACTCATGATGAGATCCGTGCCGCGATTAAAGATAACAGGCTCACCACTATCGCGGCGGTGCGTGAATTTCTGGAGTGGCGTAATGCCGATGGTTGTGCTTCATGCCGTCCTGCGTTGAACTACTACGTGCTGGCTGCCTGGCCGCGTGAGGCTGTAGATGATCCGCAATCACGTTTCATCAACGAACGCGCCCACGCCAATATCCAGAAAGACGGTACTTATTCCGTGGTGCCGCGGATGTGGGGCGGGGTGACGACGCCAAATGAGTTACGCGCCATTGCCGATGCGGCGGATAAATACAACGCCAAGATGGTGAAAGTCACCGGCGGCCAGCGTATCGACCTGTTTGGCATCGAGAAAGAAGACCTGCCCAATATCTGGGCCGATCTCAACAAGGCAGGTATGGTTTCCGGTCACGCCTATGGTAAATCGCTGCGTACCGTGAAGACATGTGTCGGTTCCGAGTGGTGCCGTTTTGGTACGCAAGACTCCACCGGTCTTGGCATCAAGATCGAACAAATGACCTGGGGTTCATGGACGCCACATAAGTTCAAAATCGCCGTCTCCGGTTGTCCGCGTAACTGTGCTGAAGCGACGATAAAGGATTTCGGTGTGGTCTGTGTTGATTCAGGCTACGAACTGCACGTCGGCGGCAACGGCGGAATTCATGTGCGCGCCACCGATCTATTGGCACGCGTTAAAACCGAAGAAGAGGCGATGGAGTATTGCGGCGCCTTTATGCAGATCTACCGCGAAGAAGCCCATTATCTTGAGCGTACCGCACCATGGATTGAGCGTGTCGGTTTGAGTTACGTGAAACAGCAAGTGGTGGAGGATGAGGTAGGGCGCAAGGCGTTGTATAAACGCTTCCTTGAGTCGCAGGAGGTCTTTAAGTTTGATCCATGGGCGAAGGAGATCGAGCAGCGGCGCCAGGATTATATTCCCATTAAGAAGATTGGATGAGTTTTATAAATGTAGGGTGGGCACGTTTTTTGTGCCCACCAATCCGTGCCGACAGGCACACCTTTAAAAAGCGGTTTGTGTTGCTGCGCAAGGGCCTGCCCCGCGAAGCGCTTTGGGTACGCTGGGTGGGCACGTAAAGACGTGCCCACCCTACATTGAATTTTGATCGAGGTATTGAGAGAGATGAGCAACTGGATTGAAGTAGGCCATGTCAACGATATTCCCAAACTCGGCGCGCGCGTAGTGGAGACGCCTAAAGGTAACATCGGCATTTTCCGCACCACCGATGACGAGATATTCGCCCTGCGCGACAAATGTCCGCACAAGGGTGGCCCATTGTCACAGGGCATCGTGCATGGTAAGCGCGTCACTTGCCCGTTGCACAACTGGAAGATCGAGCTGGAATCAGGCGAAGCCGTGGCGCCGGATGAAGGGTGTGCGGCCAGCTATCCGGTAAGGGTGGAAGCTGGCATCGTTTATCTCGCGGTCTAGCCGACGATGGTTATGGCTGAAACAACGGTAACCACCTGTCCCTACTGCGGGGTTGGCTGTGGTGTCCTTGCTACAGTCACTGACAACGGTATTGAAGTTAAGGGTGATCCAGCCCACCCCGCCAACCTCGGACGCCTCTGTTCCAAAGGCTCAGCATTGGGACAAACACTCAGTCTCGACGAACGTTTATTATCGCCGATGATCAATGGCGTAGTGAGCAGTTGGGATGATGCTCTGAACGTGGTTGCTGCTGGTTTTAGAAAAATCGTCAAGGAGCACGGGCCCGACGCAGTGGCGATGTATGTCTCCGGTCAGTTACTCACCGAGGATTACTACGTTGCCAACAAACTGATGAAGGGCTACATCGGTACCGCCAACATCGATACCAATTCACGACTCTGCATGTCGTCGTCGGTAGCGGGTCACAAGCGCGCCTTTGGTTCCGACACGGTGCCGTGCAGTTATGAGGATCTGGAGCGTGCAAAACTCATCGTGCTGGTAGGTTCCAATACGGCGTGGTGTCATCCGGTCCTCTTTCAGCGCATTGTCCAGGCGAAGAAACAAAACAGTGATTTGCAGATCATCGTCATCGATCCACGCAAGACAGCTACCTGCGATATCGCCGACCTACATCTACCGCTCAAACCAGGCAGTGATGCAATTCTCTTCAACGGCCTGCTCACATACCTCGATAAAGTCGGCGAGGTTAATGAACTTTATGTCAACAACTACACGGAAGGTCATCAAGCAGCGTTGGCAGTAGCGCAGTCCACAGCACCGACGATTGAAGTTGTAGCACAACAATGTGGCCTGCCAGTTGAAGATGTGGCGGAATTCTATCGTCTCTTCGCCCGCACTGAGCGAGCGATCACGGTTTACTCGCAAGGCATCAATCAATCGAGCAGTGGCACCGACAAAGTCAACGCTATCATTAACTGTCATCTGCTCACCGGACGTATTGGTCGCGTCGGCATGGGACCGTTTTCATTTACCGGTCAGCCCAATGCCATGGGTGGTCGCGAGGTGGGTGGTTTGGCCAACATGCTGGCTGCACATATGGAGATTGATAATCCCGCGCATCGTCAGATTGTGCAAGAATTTTGGCAATCGCCGGTCATCGTCGATCATCAGGGCTTGAAGGCGGTCGAAATGTTCAATGCGATCGATGAAGGGCGCATCAAGGCAGTATGGGTTATTGCCACCAATCCAGTAGTGAGCCTGCCCGATGCTGATCGTGTTCGTGCGGCATTACAGAAGTGCGAATTGGTAGTGGTTTCTGATGTGATGCGCCATACCGATACGACTGAACATGCCCATGTGTTGTTGCCGGCACTAGCATGGGGCGAGAAAGATGGCACCGTGACCAACAGCGAGCGGCGTATCTCACGACAGCGTTCATTTTTGTCCGCTCCCGGTGAGGCGAAGGCTGATTGGTGGATTATCAGTGAAGTGGCCAAACGCATGGGTTTTGGTGCGGCTTTTGATTATGCATCAGCGGCGCAGATATTCCGTGAATATGCAGCGCTCTCTGGGTATCACAATGACGGCAAACGCGATTTTGATATTGCGGAACTGGCTGACCTCAATGAGCGTGAATACACTGGCCTCAAGCCGATCCAATGGCCAATCAAAAATGGTAAAGGCACTGCGCGCATGTTTACCAATGGCAAGTTCTTTACACCTTCAGGCAAGGCGCGTTTTATCGCCGTCGAGCCACGACCGCCGCAGAACGGCACCAGCGAAGATTTCCCACTTATCCTGAATACCGGTCGGGTGCGCGATCACTGGCACACCATGACGCGCACCGGCAAGGCGCCACGACTAAGTGAACATACTGCCGAGCCTTATGTCGAGATGCATCCGCTCGACGGTAACGAGTCGGCCGTAAAGGACGGCGCTCTGGCCAAAGTTTTTAGCCGTTGGGGTGAGGTGATCGTTCGTGTGCGTCTCGATGATGCTCAGCAGCGCGGCAGTGTCTTTGTGCCAATGCACTGGAACGATCAGTTCGCCAGTCAGGCGCGTGTCGATGCGGTAGTCAATCCGGTCGTTGATCCGATTTCAGGACAGCCGGAGCTGAAGCAAACACCGGTGCGGGTACAACCCTATCAGGCAGCATGGCACGGTTTTCTATTGTCGCGGCGCAGGCTCGACATCAAGGGAGCCAGCTATTGGGCACGCGCCACGGGTGATGGCTTCTATCGTTATGAATTTGCCGGGGATCAGGCCACCGAGCACTGGCCAAGCTGGGCACGCAGTATCCTCTGCGCCTCCGATCATGATGTGAACTGGGTCGAATACCACGATGCAAAGCGTCACCAATATCGCGGTGTACGTATGGTCGGTAACCGCGTCGAAAGTTGTATTTTCATCGCACCGAGCTATGAACTGCCATCACGTAGCTGGCTCGCCGGACTCTTCGCCAAAGAGACGCTGGTCGAAGATGAGCGTAAAGGACTGCTATTGGGCAAACCACCCACTGGACAGGTCGATACTGGTCGCATCGTCTGCGCCTGCTTCTCCGTTGGCATCAACACCATTACCTCTGCTATTCGCGATCAGCGTCTCACCAGTGTCGAAGCGATCGGCAAGGCGCTCAAGGCGGGTACCAACTGTGGCTCCTGTGTGCCGGAGTTGAAAACCCTGTTGGCCAGTTAGTCACTGAGCTCCAAAAATCAATGTCTTGAGTGCGGCCATTCGCATTCTGCGGTAAACTTCTTCCCTTTGAGAGTTAAGCCATTACTCGCCCGCAAGGGCGGAACTCGTCCTGTCTGATTGGGTCAAACGGCACGGGGATCATAGGGATTTCATATGGAAAGTTCGTTGTCGCCACAGCTTCGTCAGCGTTTGTATCTGATAATGGCGGTGCTGGCTTTATTGCGCGTAATCGCGATGACATGGTTTCCGCTGACCGATGCCACTGAGGCCCGTTATGCCGAGATCGCCCGCAAGATGCTGGAGACCGGCAATTGGGTGACACCGCAATATGATTATGGTGTTCCCTTTTGGGCCAAGCCGCCTTTGTCAACCTGGTTGTCTGCCGGCAGTATGGCCATTTTTGGCGTCAATGAATTTGCCGCCCGCCTGCCGGCCTTGGTTCTAAGTATCGGTGTGATAGCGTTGATCTATGGCTGGATTAAACAGCATAGAGGCGCAGATCAAGCCTTGATAACAGCGATTATCTTAGCCACCTGTGCCATGTTTTTTGCGGGCAGTGGTACCGTCATGACGGATACGTCGTTGGCATTCGCCACTACCTTGTCGATGATCGCCTTTTGGCAGGCGTATCAAACGAAATCGCACGTTTGGGGTTACCTCTTTTTCATAGGTCAGGGCATTGGTCTGCTGGCCAAAGGGCCGCTGGTTTTGGTGTTGAGTTTGATGCCGATTGGTTTATGGTTGATCTGGAAGCGCGATCTGCTGCTGTTTTTCCGAGTGCTGCCATGGATTAGCGGTACCTTGTTGATGCTGGTGATCGCGGCTCCCTGGTACTGGCTGGCGGAAACGCGCACGCCGGGGTTTCTCAATTATTTTCTTGTCGGAGAACATTTCTATCGTTTTGTGGATAGCGGTTGGCAGGGGGACCTCTATGGCCACGCCCATGCCCAACCCCATGGCACGATCTTGATCTATTGGTTGCTTGGCGCAATGCCGTGGTCATTGGCGGCGCTCTATTGGTTAATTCGGCGCTATAAATCCGTGCTGCAGGAGTGGCGGCAGTCCGAGTGGCTGGTGTATCTGGGACTGTGGGCGGTTGCCGCGTTGGTCTTTTTTAGCTTGGCCAGTAATGTCATTCCACCCTATATTTTACCAATGTTGCCGGCATTTGCAGTGTTACTGGTAGAGTTGGCGTGGGGATATTATATGAGCCGAGGGTCAATTGCCTGGAAACGATGGGGGGTAGTTGGATTAATATTTCCGATGATTCTTGTCATCGCGAGTGTGGCGGCAGGGCAGAACCCTACATATTCTTATGTTGATACGCAAAAGCCGGTTGTCGAAGCCTATTTGCGCGATCGCCCGAATACTGACAGTCGCTTAATTTATGTTGGTGATCGTTATTACTCGGCGGAGTTTTATACGGGTGGCAAGGCCCAGCACTGGCCCTGGCCAAGCGACTGGAATGATTTGCGGCAGCAGACAATAAATGATGTGCTGGTGATTAATGCCGATGCATTTACGGGTGTCAGGATGCAGTTTCCGGCGGAGAGTTATCGTACTATTGTCATCAAGGATGTAGTAGTTGTCGAAAAGCTTCCGGCCAAGATATAGGGTGACGAAAAGAAAATGAGTATCAACGTGGAATCAACAACCAGCCCCTCTGCTGCGGTTAGACCTGAACAGCCGCTGATCACTTGTGTCATTCCAGGATATAACGAAAGCGCCAACCTCGCCATTCTGTTGCCGCAGGTAGTGGCGGCGCTATCGAAATTATCTCCCCGCTTTTCTGTATTAGTGGTGGATGATGGGAGCTCCGATGATACCGTAGCCACGGTGACGGCCTGCGCCAAACAATACCCCGTGCAATTGTTGTCACTGTCGCGAAATTTTGGCAAAGAATATGCGATTGCTGCCGGCCTGGATCATGCCGCAGGTGATGTCGTGTTTCTGATGGATGCCGATCTACAGCACCCAGTCGCACTGTTAAGCGAATTTTTTGCCCTCTGGCGTAATGGTTATGACATGGTGTACGGCATCATGAGTAATCGATCGCACGAGTCGTCGTTGAAGCGGTTCCTGACGCGAAGATTTTATGGTTTGTTGTCGCGAGCGGCTTCAATAGATATTCCGCTAGACGCCGGCGATTTCCGGTTATTTGACCGATGTGTCGTTGATGCCCTGACATCCTTGCCTGAACGCACCCGATATATGAAAGGTTTGTATGCCTGGGTTGGATTCAAGGCCGTTGGTGTCCCTTTTGTTCCGGCTGAGCGCATGCAAGGTCATTCCAGCTTCAATCTGCGGCGACTGAGTGGCCTGGCGCTGACCGGGATCACTTCATTTTCTGAACTGCCATTGCGGGTCGTGGGGTTGAGCGGGGCAGTGATTTCGTTGCTGGCGATTGGCTATGGTGTTGTTGAATTTATACGCGCGTTTTTCTTTGGTGTGGATGTCCCCGGTTGGGCGACACTTGTCGTCGGCATGGCGTTTCTTGGCGGTATTCAGTTGTTTTCGTTAGGGGTTGTTGGCGAATATATTGGTCGGATTTTCAACGAAGTAAAATCCAGGCCCAGATACATCGTCGCACGCCGTTATGGCTTTGACAGTAAGGAGCATAACGGTCCGTGATTGGCCAGTTGTTTCGTTTTGGTGCGGTCGGATTTGCAGCGTTGCTTGTCCATTGGTGTCTGGCCACATTTCTCATTTGGCGCGGTATGCAACCGTTGCTCGGTAATTTTCTCGGTTTTATTGTTGCCTTCGGCGTGAGTTATCTTGGGCATCGTCATCTTACCTTTGCAACGAGCGAGGCCCGTCATTCCAAAGCCTTGCCCCGTTTCGTTATCGTTGCAGTTACAGGTTTTTGTGTTAATCAGGCTATGTTCTATTTGTTGCTGCGCTATACCTCAATTCACTATGCTGTTTCCCTGTTATTGGTATTGGGTGCTGTCGCAGCAATGACATTTGTGCTAAGCAAAGCCTGGGCGTTTCGATGAGTCAAAAACAGCTGGTAGTCTGCGCCGATGATTATGGGCAGTCCCCTACCATCAGTGCTGCGATTCTGGAGTTGATCGCCGCAGGCCGGTTGACGGCGGTGAGCTGTATGGCCGAATCGCCCACGTGGCCGGAAGCCGCCGCCGCGCTTTTGCCTTATGCCAATCGAGTGGATATCGGATTGCATTTTAATTTGACCCATCCATTTTCAGATCGGATGATCCCATTGTCATCGCTGATGAGCGGTGCATGGCTGCGTCTGGTCGACCAGGCATGGGTGCGACGCATGTTGCATCATCAGTTAGGGGCTTATGAAAGCGCCATGGGTATGGCGCCAGTGTTTGTCGATGGACATCAACATGTCCATGTCTTTCCTGTGATTCGCAAAGTGCTCATTGAAGTGTTGAAAGACCGTTATGGCGAGAAATTGCCGTATCTGCGCAGTGTTTGCCAGCCGTGGCGTAACACAGACGCCAAATTTAAAATTCTGGTGTTGCGCGCCATGGGCTTGGGTTTTGAGCGTAAGGCGTCGAAGGCTGGTTTTAGGGTTTCTCAGGGTTTATTGGGGGCCTATTCGCTAGCGGCTGACGCTGATTATCCTGCGCTTATGCAGCGTTGGCTGGAACAGGTTGAGAGCGGGATGGTTCTGATGTGTCATCCTGGCCATCCAAGTGATGATCTGTCCGACCCAATACGTGCGGCCCGTGTTCAGGAGTGGCGCTATTTGCAAGGGCCGGAATTTGAAGCCAGCTGTCAACACGCGGGTGTTGTTATCTCCCGCTTTTAGTTGCCAAAACGGCATGGCTATATAATTATCGATCTTAACTAACACTTGTTGTTCCGTGTTTCTTAGAAGCGATTATCTAAAGAAGGAATAGTGACAAGTCAATGAATCATTACGACGTTTTTAACGGTGATGCCGACGGCATCTGTGCCCTGCAACAATTTCGGCTCGCCTTCCCTGCGGCCAGTACCCTGATTACTGGTGTTAAGCGAGATATCTCGCTGTTGAAACGGGTCAAGGCCGTCCCCGGAGACGAGGTTAACGTCTTCGATATTTCGCTCGACAAGAATCGTGAACCGCTGGAGGCATTGTTAGAGCAGGGGATAACGGTGCGTTATTTCGATCACCACTATGCTGGCGAAGCAGTGCCACGCCATCAAAGTTTGGATCTGAACCTCAATCTGACGGCGGATACTTGCACCAGCCTGATTGTCGATCGTTATCTCAATGGCCGTTTTCGTGCTTGGGCGGTGGTGGGGGCGTTTGGGGATAATTTTGATGATAGCGCCCGCAAGGCCTCAACGCCTTTGCAATTGAAGAACGATCAACTTGATTTGTTGCGCGAGTTGGGTATTTGCATCAATTACAACGGTTACGGTCCCGCAGTCGAGGATTTGTTTTATCCGCCGGCTGAATTGTTCAAACGTATTCAACCCTTTGCCGATCCCTTGACCTTTATCGCAGAGGATGAAGAGGTGTTGCGCACCTTGCGCGCAGGATCGCAAGCCGATATTGCCAAGGCACGAGCGATCAAACCCGAAGTCGTTAATGCCAAGCATGCGGTGTTCATTTTTCCGGCGGAACCCTGGGCGCGCCGCGTTTCTGGCGTCTATAGCAATGATCTTGCGACAGCTAATCCGGATCGCGCCCATGCCTTGTTAACGCAGCTTCCGGGAGGTGGGTTTGTGGTCAGCGTGCGTGCGCCGCTTAATAACAAAACTGGCGCTGACGAGTTATGTCGAGAGTTTGCTACGGGTGGCGGGCGTAAGGCAGCTGCCGGGATCAATAATCTTCCGGATGATCAGCTGCAGTTATTTATAGATCGGTTCACTGCACGTTATTGCTAATTTGTCGCTTGCTTCGGTAACCGGGCACCGCTATTGTGTTTATATCTGTCGGGGAGGTGTGTCATGGTCAAGCAATATGCTCATATTTTGTTTGCTACTGATTTGTCGCCGGATAATCTTGTCGTTGCCGAGCGGGCTAAAGAATTGGCACAGCGTTATGGCGCCAAGCTTAGCTTATTGCATGTCGTAGAACCGATGCCGATTTATTTTGGCGACGAATTTGCCCTGCCGGCAACGCAGGAAGTGGAGCAACAATTCATGGCGCGGGCAAAAAAGAAAATGGAGGGGGAGCTTGCCCCGCGGCTGGGTGTTGCGACTGGGGATTGTCACGTGCATCTGGGGGTGACACGAATGGAAATCCTGCATTTCATTGAAAAACACGGCGTCGACCTGCTGGTGATCGGACGTCACAGCCGTCACGGCCTCGGCCGTCTGCTGGGGTCTACCGCCAGCGCAGTCCTTAATACGGCGACTTGTGATGTTTTGGCAGTTAGATTGGGTTAGCCCCGGTTTGATGGATAAAAAATATCCATAAAAACAATAAGTTGTTGTTTGTTAGTGGCGCAGGTCACAAAAATAGGGGCTAGTGTCTTAATTTTATTAAATAAATTGTCAGGCATGCCGATGTTATTAATGGCAATGGGGATGTTAAGTCCCTATTTTTGATAGGAATATAAGGTTTTTGTAGTTATCTCCTTGAATGCTAAGCATTTATAGGGTACTGTAGCGAATGTTAATTAATAGGGGCTGGGTAACAAAAAATGGCTAAGTTTTCTCAGGTTGGCATATTGGGGATGTTGTTGGGGCTGGGATGCGCACTTTCTGCGTCGCAAGTGCTGGCAGTCGATTCACAGGCCCAAAAATTAGCAGTGGTGAATGTTAAACCCACGCCGATACTGGATCAGGATGAGTTGTTCCGTAAGATCCTCGAATCACAGAAATTATCACTCAAGTCGCGTTCCGCCGTAGTGTTTGATCTGCGTGACGGGGAGGTTTTGTTTGAGCGCGACGCCGAGCATGTCAGACCGATTGCCTCACTCACCAAGCTAATGACGGCCATGGTGACCCTGGACGCGAATCTGCCCATGGATGAAGTGATTGAGGTGGCAGACGAAGATCGCGATACGCTGCGCCATTCCCGTTCCAAGTTGCGGGTGGGTGCGAAGCTGACACGTGAAGACATGTTATTGATTGCGTTGGCGGCCAGTGAAAATCGCGCGGCCGCTGCGTTGGCAAGGTCTTATCCAGGCGGCACCAAGGCCTTCGTCAAGGCAATGAATTACAAGGCGGTGGAACTGGGTATGCTCAATACTCGTTATGTCGACCCCACTGGGTTGCATGATCAAAACGTATCCACGGCATCGGATTTGGTGAAGCTCGTAATGACTGCCAATGAATATCCACTGATTCGTGAGATGTCGACCAACGGTACCGATGCGGTGACTGATCTGCGTCGTGGTTCGCTGGTGAAGTTCCGCAACACCAATATCCTGGTCAGAGACAAGCAGTGGGATGTGAACGTCAGCAAGACGGGATACATTTCATCCGCCGGTTATTGTTTGATTATGCATACCAACATTGCAGATCGTCCATTGGCGGTGGTGCTGCTCAATGCGCCGCACAAGAATTCCAAATTTGGCGATGCCAACAGGATCAAGAAGTGGTTGCTAAAGACTGAAAGTAAGCTTCAGAAGCTGGATCATCTGGCAAGTTCGTGAAGTTGCTGGAAGGTTAAAAAGCGAAGGGGCCGAATGGCCCCTTCGCTTTTTATGTCAGCTGAATTTCTAATCAGCGTTCCAGGTATTGCAGTTTGTCCGCAACGCCGTTCCATTCCTCGGCATCCGCAGGGGCATCTTCCTTTTCAGTGATGACCGGCCAAGCCTTCGCCAGTTCGGCGTTGAGGGCGATAAACTGTTGCTGATTATCCGGTACATCGTCCTCGGCAAAAATGGCATTTGCAGGGCATTCTGGTTCACACAGGGTGCAGTCGATGCATTCATCGGGGTCAATGACCAGGAAATTTGGGCCTACGTGGAAACAATCCACCGGGCAGACTTCAACGCAGTCAGTGAATTTGCAGCGGATACAGTTTTCGGTAACAACGAAGGTCATTGGGCCTCCAGCTTATTGATGTTATTTGAGAGCGGGGATTATAGCTTTCAATGTTCCTGATTGCTAATTCGAATTGATTATACCCATATTCCAGCGGCCCTATTTGGCCAGTCCCTTGAGGCGATAGAGCGTGTCCAGCGCTTGGCGGGGGCTGAGGTTGTCCGGATCCAGCGCGGCCAGCATCTCTACGGCCGGGTGTGGCGCGGGCGGCGCGAACAGGCCAAGCTGGGGTTCGCTACCAGGCAGGGCCGCTGTTTGTTGCACGGTCTGGTTTTCCAGTTCCAGCAAGCGTTTTTTCGCGGCATCGATCACGACGCGCGGCACACCGGCCAGGGCGGCGACCTGCAGGCCGTAGCTCTGATTGGCCGGGCCTTCCTTGACGGCGTGGAGAAAGACGATGCCGTCACCGTGTTCCACCGCATCGAGATGGACATTGACCACGCCACGATGCTGTTCCGGCAGCGTCGTCAGCTCAAAGTAATGGGTTGCAAAGAGGGTGAAGGCGCGTACCTGGCTGGCAAGGTGTTCGGCGCAGGCCCAGGCCAGTGACAGGCCGTCGAAGGTGCTGGTGCCACGGCCGATCTCGTCCATCAACACTAGACTCTGATGGGTCGCGTTATGGAGGATGTTGGCCGTCTCCGTCATTTCGACCATGAAGGTCGAGCGGCCGCCGGCCAGGTCGTCGGAGGCGCCGATGCGGGTGAAGATGCGATCAATGGGGCCGATTACCGCGCGTCGTGCTGGAACGAAGCTGCCGATGTGGGCGAGCAGAGTGATGAGCGCGGTCTGGCGCATGTAGGTGGATTTGCCGCCCATATTGGGGCCGGTGATGATCAACATACGTCGCTCATTGTCGAGCGCCAGTGAGTTTGGCACGAAGGGGCCGTCGAGATTTTGCTCCACCACCGGATGGCGACCATCGTCGATTTGCAGTTGTGGCGTATCTATCAGCTCGGGCGGGCAGAAATTCAAGGTCTCGGCGCGTTCGGCAAGATTATGCAGGACATCAAGTTCAGCCATCGCGCTGGCAGTTTCCTGCAAGGCGCCTATGTGCGGCAAGAGCTGCTCCAGCAATTGATCGTAGAGCCCTTTTTCCCGTGCCAGGGCGCGCTCACGGGCGCTGAGCGCCTTGTCTTCAAAGGCCTTGAGTTCCGGCGTGATGTAACGTTCCGCGCCTTTCAGTGTCTGGCGGCGCATGTAATCGGCAGGCACTTTATCGCTTTGGGCGTTGGTGATCTCGATGTAGTAACCGTGGACGCGGTTATAACTGACTTTTAGATTCGGGATACCACTGCGGATACGTTCACGTTGCTCAAGATCAATCAGGAATTGACCTGCGTTTTCGCTCATATTGCGCAGGTCATCAAGCTCGCTGTCGTAATCCGGAGCGATGACACCACCGTCGCGAATCACCACCGGTGGATTTTCGATAATGGCGCGCTGCAGTAGCTGGTGTAATTCCGGGTATAAACCAAGACGGGCGCGGATGTCGTCAAGCAAAGGTGAATCGATAGCGGCAATGCTGCGCTGAAGCGATGGCAACAGCGCCAACGTATCGCGCAGTTGCGCCAGATCGCGCGGTCGTGCTGATTTGAGTGCGATGCGCGACAGGATGCGTTCAATGTCGGCTACACCACGCAAGACTTCATGCACGGTAATATAGCGTTGATCGGCAATCAGGCTTTCAATCGCATGCAGACGTTGGCGCAAAATCGTGCGATTACGCAGTGGTTGATTCAGCCAGCGGCGCAGTAAACGCCCGCCCATTGCTGTTGCGGTGCGGTCGATGACATCAATCAGCGTGTTGTCGCGGCCACCAAACAGATTACTTTCCAGCTCCAGATTACGGCGGCTGGCGGCATCAAGTACGACGCTGTCTTCTCGCCGTTCGACGCGTATTCCTTGGATGTGTGGCAATGCGGCACGTTGAGTCTCACGGGCGTAATGCAGCAGACAGCCGGCGGCGCCAATCGCAGCGTTTAAGCCGTCGCAACCAAAGCCAGATAGATCGCGGGTGCGCAGTTGCTCGCACAACAGGCGGGTCGCGGTAGCGATTTCAAAATGCCACGGTGCCTGGCGGCGCAGGGCATAACGTTGTTCCAGCGTCTGATTCAGGGCCAGCGATTCGTTGGCCAGCAGCTCGGCCGGTTTGAGGCGCTCCAGCTCGTCATCAACAGCCTCCGCCGTATCGACTTCCATAATGCTCAGACGGCCGCTGGTCAGATCCAGGGTGGCGATGCCGTAGCGCTGGTCTTGATGGTGAATGGCGGCGAGCAGGTTGTCGCGGCGTTCGTCGAGCAGGGCCTCGTCGGTGACGGTGCCGGGAGTGACGATGCGCATCACCTTGCGCTCTACCGGCCCCTTGGATTTGGCTGGGTCGCCGATCTGTTCGCAGATCGCGATGGACTGCCCCAGGCGCACCAGCTTGACCAGGTAACCCTCGGCGGAGTGGAAGGGTACCCCCGCCATCGGGATCGGCGCCCCGGCCGACTGGCCGCGGCTGGTCAGTGTAATGTCGAGCAGACGGGCGGCCGTGCGGGCGTCGTCGAAAAAGAGTTCGTAGAAATCGCCCATCCGGTAAAACAACAACAGGCTGGGGTGTTCGGATTTGATGCGCAGGTATTGCTGCATCATCGGCGTATGGTTGGCGATGTCTTGTCCGGCGACCGTCATGGCGAGGTTCTTTCACTGCTTGGCTATTGCACAAGCGTGCCATTCTAACCCAGTCGCGCGTGGGTTGCGGAGATCAAGTTCAAGGCAAGGGATCGGTAGGCGATTCACGAATCGCCCTTGCGTTCAGGCGCTCAGTTTGAGGCGCTTGCGTTCTTCGTAGGAGATAATTTCAGCCTGCGGTTGAGGTTTCTTGCGACTGCTGAGAACGATTTCTTCACGGATGGCAGCGTTTTCCTGATCCGTTGGGAAGATGGCGACGATTTCAAAGTCTCCCGGCCAGGGGTCGTAGGCGAGGATGGTGGCGATCTCTTCCAGACTGCTCATGACGTCGCGCATGATGATTTCCTGCTTACGATCGCCCTGAGCGGTGAATTCAACTACATTATCGAACATGACAACCTCGCCGCTTTCATTACGAGGTTTATCGGTTCTGAAGGCGGCAAACTTGAACCGGAAGTCCAGAGTCGAGCCCCGCCTTTGCTGACTTATCTGGCTGGAGTTAAAGAATAAAATTCAATAAAAAACAAGCAACTATATATCTTATTTAATGTATGTAAATTATTTTTACCCCTGCGGCATAACCCGGCCGGCATAGGGGCGCACGATCTTCAGCATATCCTTAAATACCTTTGGATTGGCAGCTACCACATGGCCGCTTTCCATGAAGGCATGGCCGCCCTCAAGATCGGAGACCAGACCGCCTGCTTCCTGGATCAGGACGATCCCGGCGGCCATGTCCCAGGGCTTGAGCCCCAGCTCCCAGAAACCGTCAAGACGCCCTGCGGCGACATAGGCCAGATCCAGCGCTGCAGAGCCCGCACGGCGGATACCGGCAGTCGGGATCACTATCTCCTTGAACATCTCCAGATAGACATCCAGATTACGCCGATCCTTGAACGGAAAGCCGGTGCCGATCAGGGCGCCGTCCAGGCTCTTGGCATCGCTCACCCGCAGGCGGTGGCCATTGAGCTGGGCACCCGCGCCACGACTGGCGGTAAAAAGTTCGTCCTTGAGCGGGTCATAGACCACACCATGTTCCAGCCGCTCGCGCACCCTGACGGCAATCGACACTGAATACTGCGGGAAACCGTGTAAATAATTGGTCGTGCCATCGAGCGGATCAATAATCCACTGGAAGTCGTCACCGTTATGGCTGCCACTTTCCTCGGCCAGGATCCCGTGATCCGGGTAGGCCTTGCGGATGATCTGAATAATCTCATGCTCAGCCAGGCGATCGACATCAGAGACGTAATCGTTGGCGCTTTTGGTAGTGATATTGAGGCTATCCATCTTGTTGATGGAGCGCTTGATGACCTCCCCGGCGCGACGCGCGGCACGGGTGGCGATATTTACGAGAGGATGGGTGGCCATGGCCTAAACCGTTTCAATTTTGTCAGAGCGATAGGGGCGCCAAGGATACCAGAATGTGAGGGGAAAGTGATGGATGGGTTACAATCCCGCCCCATGAAAAACAACATCCGTATTGTACTGGTCGATACCAGTCACCCCGGTAACATTGGCGCTACTGCCCGGGCGATGAAGAACATGTGCCTGAACCGGTTGTATCTGGTCAACCCGCAGCAATTTCCCTGTGCCGAGGCAACGTCGCGTGCCTCGGGGGCGGATGATGTGCTGGCCCAGGCGGTGGTGTGTGCCAGCCTGGATGAGGCATTGGCTGGTTGCCGTTACGTGGTCGCCACCACGGCCCGCAGCCGGCGTTTGCCCTGGCCGTCGGTAGCGCCGCGGGAGTTCGCCGTACGGGCGATCGCGGAAAGTGCCCAGGGTGAGGTGGCCGTGGTGTTCGGACGCGAGCACTCGGGGCTGACCAATACCGAATTGGCGCGGGCGCATTTGCTGGTACACATCCCCACCAATGACGATTATTCCTCGCTTAATCTGGCGGCGGCGGTACAGATCCTGGCCTATGAAATCATGTTGACCGATGGCGCCAAGCCCGTTGTCGTGGAAGAGGTACACGAGGTGGCGGGCGCCGAGGAGATGGAATCGTTTTATCGCCATCTTGAACAAATGTTGATCGATGTCCAGTTTCTCGATCCAGAACAACCCAAGCAGCTGATGCGCCGCTTGCGGCGTTTGTTTAATCGCGCACGTCCCGACCAGACTGAAGTAAACATTATGCGCGGTGTTTTGACGGCGGCGCAGACCATGGCAAAAAAACGGTAGGGGCGATTCACGAATCGCCTTTGCGCATCCCGCCATGTATGAACGTCTGGTTGCGGAAAGGCGAAGATACCTTTGCGCTGGGTTTTTGTTTATAGTGCTATTTTAATTTCTGCAAGACTAATTGCCCCATGTTTTCAAGGATTAGAGAAGATATTCAATGCGTGTTCGAGCGCGATCCCGCTGCGCGCAATGTATTCGAAGTGCTGACAACCTATCCTGGCGTTCATGCCGTGATAGCGCATCGCTTTAGTCACACCCTGTGGCACATGGGCCTGAAGTGGCTGGCGCGCTTCAATTCGACCTTCGCCCGTTGGTTGACCGGCGTCGAAATCCATCCCGCCGCGCGTATCGGTCGCCGTTTTTTTATCGATCACGGCATGGGTGTTGTGATCGGCGAGACGGCTGAGATTGGCGACGACTGCACGCTCTATCATGGCGTCACGCTTGGCGGTACCAGCTGGAATGCAGGCAAACGCCATCCCACCTTGCAGAATGATGTCGTGGTGGGGGCGGGGGCCAAGGTGCTGGGGCCGATCACGCTGGGCAGGGGCGCACGCGTGGGCTCCAATGCAGTGGTGGTCAAGGATGTGCCGGCGGGCGCGACTGTCGTCGGCGTGCCGGGGCGTATCGTTGCCAGTCCGGCGACCGAAAAAGACGCTCAACGGCAAGAGATCGCGCGCAAGATCGGGTTTGCCGCCTACGGCATGACCCAGGACACGTCTGACCCGGTGGTGCAGGCCATTAATTGCATGCTGGACCACATCCATGCCATGGATACCAAAATGGGGAGCATATGCCGGGCAATGGAACAGATGGGGGTCAAGGTCGAGGATGTGCCGATGCCCGATTTAGCGGCGCTGGAAATCAATGTTGGGGTTGACAAAAGTCGCGCGCAGGGCCAAAAACCCGATGGGGAGAAGGCGGGTCATTCTTGACCACCTGTAAAGGATAATATATCCTTATAAAACTTGCGGCATCGAGTACGGTGGCCGTGACCTAGGGAAAGTTTATTTGTTCAAATAAAATATGGGGGATTCGCCATGAGATTAACCACTAAAGGCCGTTACGCCGTTACCGCAATGCTGGATCTGGCATTGCATGCGATCGATTCACCTGTACCGCTAGCTGAAATTTCGCAGCGCCAAGGGATTTCGCTGTCCTATTTGGAGCAATTGTTTTCGCGCTTGCGTCGTCAGGGTTTGGTTGATAGCGCCCGTGGTCCAGGGGGTGGTTATCGCTTGGCTCGTCCTGCCAGTCTGATCAGCGTCGTTGACGTGATCAATGCCATCGACGAAAACGTCAATGTCACTCGTTGCGGTGGTAAAGGCGATTGCCAAGATGGTCAACCATGCCTGACTCACGAATTGTGGTGTGACCTGAGTACGCAGATTCATGAATTCCTTGCCGGTATCGATTTGGGTCAGCTGATCGATCGTCGTGGCGTGCAAGAAGTTGCAATTCGCCAAGATAAGCGAATTGAAGTTGCACCCAAGCGCGAACGGAATCTCGCTCCCGCCTGATGTTAGTCAGGCCCTTGCCGGTGGATGTATGAACCTGGGGGCTTATCTCGACCATAACGCGACTACCCCGCTGGATATGGGGGTAGTCGACGTGATGTTGCCCTATCTGCGGCAGCATCATGGCAATCCTTCCAGTCTTCATAGCCAAGGCCGCCTGGCGCGTCACGCAATCGAAACAGCACGCGAACAAGTGGCCTCCTGGCTTGGTGTACAGCCTGCGCAGGTCATTTTTACCAGCGGTGGCACTGAGGCTAATAATCTTGCCCTTTCCCAGATAATCAATAACGGCGCTCCTCAATCGTTGGCGGTAAGCGCCATCGAACATGCTTCAGTGTTGGAAATGGCCGAGCGGCTGCGTGCCTGGGGCGCGCATCTTGAAATTATTCCGGTTGATGCCCAAGGGCGGGTGACGGCAAGCGGCTTCGAGAGTATCCTAACGGCGGCGTGTCCGCGGCTCGTGTCGGTGATGTATGCTAACAATGAAACCGGGGTCATTCAGGACATCGCAACATTCGCTGCCAAAGCGCGTGAGCACGGTGTGATTTTTCATACCGATGCTGTGCAGGCGGCAGGTAAAGTGGCGTTAGATTTTGATGCACTGGGTGTGCAGTTGCTGACGGTATCGGCGCACAAGATTTACGGGCCGAAAGGGGTCGGTGCGCTGATTGTCGATCGCGGACTTGAAGTGCAGGCTTGGCAAGTCGGTGGCGGCCAGGAAGCGGGGCGGCGCAGTGGTACTGAGAGTGTCGCGGCGATCGTAGGTTTTGGCGCAGCGGCGGAACTGGCAGCGCGCGATTGGCGCACCCGTCATGACAAGGATTTAGAGTTGCGCCGTTATTTTGAACAACGTTTGGCGGCGCATACAGAAATTAAAGTGTTTGGCGCAGATGCAGAGCGCTTGCCGAACACGGTGTTTTTTGCGGTCCCCGGCATAGACGGCGAAACACTATTAATGGAGTTTGATCGAGCCGGGATTGCAGTTTCCAGCGGCTCTGCATGCGATAGCCGTAAAATTGGACCTAGCCATGTGTTATTGGCGATGGGCGTTAGCGCGGAAGTGGCGCGTTGTTCGGTGCGTGTGAGTCTTGGTAGGGACAACACTCGGACTGATATTGATGCTCTGATGGCAGTGCTTGAACAGCAGTTGCAGCGTTTGCGAACGATGTCGGCATTGAGTTGGGCATGAGAAGGATTTTTGATAATGACTGGCATCAATTTGCCTATTTATCTCGATTACGCGGCGACCACACCGGCCGATCCGCGCGTTGCGGAGAAGATGTCGCGTTGTCTCACTCGGGATGGCCTGTTTGGTAATCCCGCCTCGCGCTCACATGTCTTTGGCTGGCGCGCGGAAGAAGCGGTAGAAGAAGCCCGTCAACAGGTGGCAGCCCTGATCAACGCCGATCCTAAAGAAATCGTTTGGACTTCAGGCGCGACCGAATCCGATAATCTGGCACTCAAAGGCGCAGCGCATTTTTACCGTCAAAAAGGCCAACACATCGTCACCAGCAAGACCGAGCATAAGGCGGTGCTGGATACCTGCCGGCAGCTGGAGCGCGAAGGGTTTGAAGTCACATATCTTGATCCGGAGCCGAATGGTTTGCTTGACTTGGCGAAGCTGGAACAGGCTTTGCGCCAGGATACGATCCTGGTGTCAATCATGCATGTGAATAACGAGATCGGCGTGATTCAGGATCTCGACGCGATCGGCAGGCTAACGCGGGCGCGGGGTATTGTTTTCCATGTCGATGCCGCGCAGAGCGCGGGCAGGGTCGAAATTGACATGCAAAAATTGCCGGTCGATTTGATGTCGTTCTCGGCGCATAAAATATACGGCCCCAAAGGCATCGGCGTGCTGTATGTGCGACGTAAACCGCGAGTCCGCATCGAGGCGCAAATGCACGGTGGTGGACATGAGCGCGGCATGCGTTCCGGGACGTTGCCGGTGCATCAAATCGTTGGTATGGGCGAGGCGTTTCGCATTGCCAAGAAGGAAATGGCCGCCGAGGCAGCGCGTATTCAGTCATTGCGCGACCGGCTGTGGGATGGTCTCAAAGTGATGGACGAGGTTTATCTCAATGGCGCTGAAAATCAGCGTGTAGCGGGTAACCTCAACGTCAGTTTCAATTTTGTCGAAGGCGAGTCCTTGATCATGGCGCTTAAGGATCTCGCCGTATCGTCTGGTTCAGCCTGTACCTCGGCCAGTCTTGAGCCTTCCTATGTGTTGCGCGCCATCGGCCGCAGTGATGAGCTGGCCCACAGTTCGATCCGTTTCAGTATTGGCCGCTTTACCACACTGGAAGATATCGATTACACCGTAGCTTTGGTGACGGAAAAGGTCAAAAAGTTGCGGGAAATGTCGCCATTGTGGGAAATGTACCAGGATGGCATCGATCTTAGCAGCGTCAAGTGGGCAGCCCATTAGGCCGAAAATATTAGTATAAGGGTGTCTTTTACCTACTGATTTAGTCAGGTATAATTGTTTTATGGCATATAGCGATAAAGTCATGGATCACTACGAAAATCCGCGCAACGTCGGTTCCTTCGACAAGGCGGATCAGACTGTGGGTACCGGTATGGTCGGTGCGCCCGCCTGTGGTGATGTCATGAAACTGCAAATCAAGGTCAATGAACAGGGTGTGATCGAAGATGCGCGCTTCAAGACCTATGGCTGCGGCTCGGCGATCGCCTCCAGTTCGTTGCTGACCGAGTGGGTTAAGGGCAAAACCCTGGAAGAAGCGTCCAAGATCAAGAATTCCGAGATTGCGCAGGAATTGGCTTTGCCGCCAGTGAAGATACATTGCTCAGTTCTGGCTGAGGATGCCATCAAGGCAGCGATTGCCGATTACCAGGCCAAGCAGTCAGTGCCCGGCAGCGTGTCGAAAAAAACGTGAGGAAGTCGTTATGGCGGTCACAATTACAGATAGCGCGGCGACGCGAGTAAGAAATTTCTTGACCAAGCGCGGTAAGGGCGTTGGGTTGCGTCTGGGTGTACGTAGCAGTGGCTGCTCTGGCTTGGCATACGTCATTGAGTTTGTGGATGAAGTGAAGGCCGAGGATCAGGTATTTGAAGATCATGGCGTAAAAATCATTATCGATGGCAAAAGTCTGGTGTATCTCGACGGCACCGAGCTGGATTTCGTCAAGGAAGGCTTGAACGAAGGTTTCAAGTTCAATAATCCCAATGTGCAAGACAGTTGCGGCTGTGGTGAAAGTTTCACCGTCTAATCAATTGTGGATTTCCGTCAGAACTACTTTCAACTGTTCGATTTAAACGAGAGTTTTGAAATCGATCTCGACGTGCTGGCTGAGCATTATCGCCAACTACAACGTGTCTTGCATCCTGATCGTTTTGCCAGCGCACCCGATCAGGAACGCCGCCTTTCCTTGCAGCAGGCCGCGCATGTTAATGCGGCCTTTCAGACGCTCAAAGATCCGTTGCAGCGCGCGCAGTATCTGCTGCAATTGCGCGGGCTTGATCTGAGTCAGGGGCGTGGCACCATCAATGATCTGGAGTTTCTCGAAGCGCAAATCGAATTGCGCGAGGCGCTGGCGGAGATTCGCGCTGCTGCCGATCCGCATGGCAGCCTTGTGCGTTTTAATGCTGAAATCAGCGGTCGGGTTTCTGAGTGTCTTGCCGCGTTGGGCGAGGCATTCGCCGCGACAGATGCGGCCGCGCTGGAGCGAGCTGGTCACTGGGCGCAACGGTTGCAATTTTACCGGCGTCTGCAGCAAGAGGCCGAGATGCTCGCTGATGAACTGATGTAGTTTATAATACCGCTTTAGCTATCCGCTTGAATTTAAACCGCGTTGCCTCCAGATTAGGTGGCACGTAAAAACATAGAAGATCATCATGGCATTACTGCAAATCAGCGAGCCGGGACAATCAGCGGCGCCGCACCAGCATCGTCTCGCCGCCGGCATAGATTTGGGCACTACCAATTCCCTGGTGGCGACGGTGCGCAGTGGTGTGGCCGAAACCTTGCCTGATCATGCGGGTCATCACTTGTTGCCGTCGGTGGTGAGATATCTGGCGCCGGGGCAACTGGACGTCGGGTTAAGTGCGCAGGCAGCATCGGCAGAAGATCCAGGCAATACGATTATGTCGGTGAAGCGTCTCATGGGACGTGGTCTCGGCGACGTGCAAAAGCAAGGCGTCCATTTACCGTATGAGTTTGTAACCACGGATTCAGCCGTGCCACGATTGCGGACGATAGGCGGTGATGTCAGTCCGATCGAAGTGTCGGCGGAGATTTTGAAAGTGCTCAAGGCGCGCGCCGAAGAAAGTCTGGGTGGTGAGCTAGTCGGTGTGGTGATTACCGTGCCGGCCTATTTTGATGATGCCCAGCGGCAAGCGACCAAGGATGCAGCGCGATTGGCGGGATTGAATGTGTTGCGCCTGCTCAATGAACCCACGGCCGCTGCAGTGGCCTATGGTCTGGATCAAGGCTCTGAAGGCATCCATGTCATTTATGATTTGGGTGGTGGTACGTTTGACGTTTCGATCCTGCGTTTTAGTCGCGGTGTGTTCGAAGTATTAGCCACGGCAGGTGATTCGGCGTTGGGTGGCGATGACATGGATCGCGCGACTGCCGACTGGATGCTGGCGCAGGCGGGTGTTAGCGATGACGCTGCTCATCATCGTTTGAGTGCAGTCCTGCCACGAGCGCGTGCCGCGAAAGAGGCGCTGACGAATGCGGATGAAGTTGATGTTGAAGTCGATCGACCAGAAGGTGGTGTTTGGCTCGGTCGATTGTCGCGAATTCAGTTTGAGCAATTGATCGAACCATTGCTGCGCCGGACATTGGCACCTTGCCGCCGTGCTTTGCGCGATGCGGGTATCGAATTGTCCGAAATAAAAGATGTCGTAATGGTCGGCGGATCAACGCGCGTGCCACGGGTCCGGCAAATGGTCGGCGAGTTTTTTGGCATTACACCACGCGTCGATATCGATCCTGATAAAGTGGTGGCAATTGGTGCCGCGATTCAGGCCGATATCCTGGCCGGGAATAAACCGGAAGGTGAAATGTTGTTGCTCGATGTGATCCCGTTATCACTGGGATTGGAGACTATGGGTGGTCTGGTGGAGAAAGTAATTCCACGTAATACCACGATCCCTGTGGCGCGGGCGCAGGAATTTACCACCTTTAAAGATGGCCAGACCGCGATGAGCCTGCATGTAGTGCAGGGCGAGCGTGAATTGATCAGCGATTGCCGTTCGCTGGCGCGGTTTGAGTTGCACGGGATTCCGGCGATGGTGGCTGGCGCGGCACGAATTCGCGTCACCTTCCAGGTCGATGCCGATGGCTTGCTCAGTGTGATCGCAGAAGAAACGACCAGCGGTGTGCGCAGCAGCATCCAGGTCAAGCCTTCTTATGGGTTGACTGAAGGCGAGATTATGCAGATGTTGCGTGATTCGATTGATCATGCAGCGGATGATATGCAACTGCGTATGTTGCGCGAGCAACAAGTGGATGCAGAGCGGACGCTCGAAGCAGTCAGGGCTGCATTGCAAGTCGATGGCGATACACTGCTTTCAGCGGCAGAACGGCAACAGATTGATGCGGCGATAAGGCAGCTTGAGCAGGTGTGTCAGGATAGTGATATTCGCGCCATCAAGCAAGATATGGAACAGTTGGATAAGGTCACCACAGAGTTTGCCGCACGGCGGATGGATGCCAGCGTGCGCAAGGTCTTGACCGGGCATAAGCTAAGCGAGTTTTAAAAATGACCAAGATAGTTTTTTTACCGCACGAAGAATTGTGTCCGCAGGGCCATGTAGTGGAAGTGCCGCCGGGCACCACCATCCTTGATGCGGCCCTCGAAAATGGCATCGAGCTGGAACATGCCTGTGAGAAATCCTGCGCCTGTACCACCTGCCATGTCATTGTTCGCGAAGGGTTTCGTTCGCTGCGGCCCGCAGAAGACGATGAGGAAGACCTGCTCGATAAGGCCTGGGGGCTGGAGCCCGAGTCGCGGCTAGGCTGTCAGGCTGAGGTTGGGGCAGCGGATCTGGTTGTTGAGATTCCAAAATATACGATCAACATGGTGTCCGAGAGTCGTAAATAAGGGAGATAAGTCATGGGACTGAAATGGACCGATACCCTCGAAATCGCGATTGCCCTCGACGAGGCGCATCCGGAAACGGATCCCCTCTACGTCCGGTTTGTCGATTTGCGGGACTGGGTGCTGGGCCTTGAAGAGTTTGATGATGCCCCTGAGCATTGTGGTGAAAAAATTCTGGAAGCGATTCAGATGGCCTGGATCGGGGAAAGAGATTGATTTTAGGACTCTTTTTGCCCAGTAATAAATACGGATCAGATTGTCTCGCGGCCTGTAACCTGTTAAAATAAAAGCCCTTTTTTGATGTAGCCCGAACTGGCCGGAAACCGGCGGGTTCGGGCTATGTGGCATTTAACAGTTGGAGAGTTTGCAATGGCGATTGAACGTACCCTATCTATCATCAAACCCGATGCCGTGGCTAAGAATGTCATTGGTGAAATCTATAGCCGTTTCGAGAAGGCGGGACTGCGGATTGTGGCCGCGAAGATGATGCACTTGTCACAGCAGCAAGCGGAAGGTTTCTATGCGGTGCACAAAGAGCGCCCGTTTTTCAAGGATCTGGTTAAGTTCATGACCACGGGTCCGGTGATGGTGCAAGCGTTGGAAGGTGAAGGCGCAATTGCATTGAATCGCCAGCTGATGGGCGCTACCGATCCGAAGAAGGCTGAGAAGGGTACGATCCGCGCCGATTTCGCTGACTCCATTGACGCCAATGCTGTACATGGTTCTGATAGCGCCGAAAACGCGAAGATTGAAATTGCCTACTTCTTCAAAGCCGAAGAGCTTTGCCCGAGAGCACGGTAATTTACTTTGGAGCAAGCTAAAGTCAATCTGCTCGGTCTTGACCGAAAGGAAATGGAGGCCTTCTTCACCGCGATGGGGGAGAAGGCCTTTCGTGCGCCTCAATTGTTGAAATGGATTCATCAGTTGGGCGTCAGCGATTTCGAGCAGATGACCAATCTCAGCAAGGTGTTACGTGATCGTCTGGCTGAAACGGCCGAGATCCGGGCGCCGGAGCTGGTGCTGGATCAGGGCTCAGCCGACGGTACGCACAAATGGGTCTTGCGTCTCGATAGCGGCAATTGCATCGAAACGGTTTATATCCCCGATGGCGATCGCGGCACGCTTTGCGTTTCGTCACAGGTGGGTTGTGCGCTGGAATGTTCATTCTGTTCCACCGCCCAGCAAGGATTCAATCGTAACCTGACCACGGCTGAAATTATCGGCCAGTTACGTGTGGCCTATAACTATTTTGGCACCCAGCATCGCGATCAACGCATGATCACGAATGTGGTGTTGATGGGGATGGGTGAACCGCTGCTCAATTTTGAAAATGTTGTGTGGGCGATGAATGTCATGACCGATGACGACGCCTATGGTTTGTCGAAGCGGCGGGTGACACTCAGTACTTCAGGCGTGGTGCCGGCGATGGATCGTTTGGCCGAAGTGAGTGATGTCAGTCTGGCAGTATCGTTGCATGCGCCCAATGATGAATTGCGCAATGAGTTGGTGCCCATTAATCGCAAATATCCTATTGCCGAACTGATAGCGGCTTGTAAACGTTATGCCCACGCGGGGACCAGCAAGCGCAAGATCACTTTTGAATATGTGATGCTCGATGGGGTCAATGATACGCCGGCGCATGCTCGTGAATTGGTGCGTGTGTTGCGGGGCGTGCCGTCCAAGGTGAATTTGATTCCATTTAATCCGTTTCCACAGTCGAAATATCGCCGCTCATCACCCGCCGCGATTGAACAATTCTGGCGGATTTTGATGGACGCTGGATTGACGACAGTGACCCGCCGTACGCGTGGTGACGATATCGATGCCGCCTGCGGGCAGTTGGTGGGTAAGGTGATGGATCGTACCAAGCGCAAGTTAAGAAACGAATCGATAGTTCAACAGGGATTGTGATGATGAAGACATGGCGATGGCTGATGCCTGCCTTGTTGGCGGCAGTGATAGCGGGGTGTGTGGGCGGTCGTGGCGCAGGTGATGCTAAAGACCCAGAACGCGCCGCCGGCATTTACGCCGACTTGGGTCTGGGCTATCTGCAGCAGGAAAAGTTTGACCTGGCGCTGGACAAGCTCCAGCGGGCCTTGGAATTGCAATCCGATCACCCCGCGGCGAATCACTATATCGCCGAAGTCTATAACCGGATGGGTGAAACAGAGAAGGCGGATCGTTATTATAAAAAAGCGGTCGAGCTTAATGAACAAAATCCAATGGTGCTGAATAACTATGGTGCGTTCCTCTGTAATCAGCGCAAATTCGAGGCCGCGGAAAGTTATTTTTTGCGTTCCGCCAAAACTCCGCGCTATCGCACACCAGAATTGGTGTATGAGAATATTGGGTTGTGCGCTCGCCGGGTAAACAATAATGTGAAGGCTGAAGAATATTTCCGCAAGGCACTGCAAACGCGTGCTGACTTGCCAAAATCTTTGCTGCAAATGGCGGCGCTGAGTTATGAAGCTAAACAGAATTTGCAGGCGCGCGCTTTTTTGCAACGCTTTAATTCCCTGAATACACATACGCCCTATAGTTTGGCATTAGGAATTAAAATCGAGCAGGCATTGGGTGATACGCGTGCGGTTGCAGGTTACCGGGATACTTTACAGAAACAATATCCACAATTGACTGAAGAACAAGCATTACTCTCATCGGAGGAAAAATGAACGAGCAGTTACGGGCCGAGGGGACGGATATCAAAGAAGGTATGTCGGCAATGGAGTGGGGACGTCAATTACGCAAGATGCGCGAAGCCCAGGGCGCGAGCATTGTGGATGTCGCGATGGAGCTGCGGCTGGATCCAAAGTTGATTGAGGCAATTGAAGCGCAGAATGAGCAGGCATTGCCATCCATACCTTATGTGAAGGGGTATCTGCGTGCCTATGCACGCTTTCTCGGGATGGAGCCGGATGCGATTCTGGAGGCTTATTCTACAGGTCGAATTGATCATTCGCAGAATAACATCAGACGTGTGGTTACCATCAAGGACACTCCGGCGACCTCATCGTCGCGCCAAAAAACACCACGTGTCGTGACCTGGGGTGTAGGGAGTCTGCTGGTGATTTCGTTTGGGCTTTGGTGGTACGAACTGGCTGGTAATGGTGAGACGGTGGCATTGCCCGATGTGCCAGCGGTTCCGGCGACCGAGCCTGGTACAGTGGCGTTGGCGCTGCCTGCACCCGCGTTCGTATCGCAACCACCAGGTGCTGAGGTTGCAGCGGCTCCGGCGGCAGATGCCACACAAACACCGCCGGTGGTAGGTGCTGAAAACGCTGCTGTGGCAACCGTTGCCGGCGCTGCTGCGCCAGCGGTGAAGCCTGAGGAGCCAAAACTTTTTCCAGAGAAGGCTAGTATTTCGCTACGATTCAAATCTGATGCCTGGGTGGATATCACCGATAGTCACAATGTCAAATTGATCGCAGGAACTGCCAAGGCGGGGCAAAAGCGTACCGTGGAAGGTAATCCGCCATTTCAGGTGATCCTGGGTAACTCTTCGGCGGTGAGCGTTGAATATAACGGTGTGCCGTTTGATCACAAGCAATATGACAGCAAAGGAATTGCCCGTTTTGCATTGGGCAATGATGCTGACGAATAAGTATTAGGAAAGCCACGATGCAAGACATTAGCCCGATTCAACGCCGTAAATCACGCCAGATTTTTGTTGGCAAAGTACCGGTGGGTGGTGATGCTCCGATTTCAGTGCAGAGCATGACCAACACCGAAACTTGCGATGTGGCCGCGACGGTGGCGCAGATTCAGGCGCTTGAGCGCGCCGGTGCGGATATCGTCCGGGTGTCGGTGCCGAGTATGGACGCAGCGGAGGCCTTTGGTAAAATCAAGCAGCAGGTCAATGTGCCGCTGGTGGCGGATATCCATTTCGATTACCGCATCGCATTGCGTGTCGCTGAACTGGGCGTCGATTGCCTGCGCATCAATCCGGGCAATATTGGCAGTGATGATCGTGTGCGGGCAGTTGTCAGCGCGGCGCGCGATCACGGTATTCCCATCCGGATTGGTGTCAATGCCGGCTCCCTGGAAAAAGATTTACAAAAGAAATATGGTGAGCCGACGCCAGAGGCATTAGTGGAATCGGCATTGCGCCATATCGATATTCTCGATCGCCTCGATTTCCAGGATTTCAAAGTCAGTCTCAAGGCCTCCGAGATATTTATGACGGTGGCGGCATACCGGATTCTGGCAAAACAAATCGAACAGCCGTTGCATCTTGGGATTACCGAAGCCGGTGGCTTACGTTCCGGTACCGTGAAGTCGGCGATAGGTTTGGGAATGATGCTGGTGGAGGGTATTGGCGACACAGTGCGTGTGTCGTTGGCCGCCGATCCTGTCGAAGAAGTAAAAGTGGGCTTCGATATTTTGAGAAGCCTGCGTTTGCGCAGCAAAGGCATCAATCTGGTGGCATGTCCTTCATGCTCCCGGCAGAGATTCAATGTCATCTCGGTGGTCAATGAGCTGGAACAGCGTCTGGAGGATATCGTTGAGCCCTTGGATGTGGCCGTCATTGGCTGCGTGGTCAATGGTCCGGGTGAGGCGCGTGAAGCGCATGTCGGGTTGACTGGCGGTGAACCGAATCTGCTGTATATCGATGGTAAGCCGGATCATAAAGTTGAGAACGAACAACTGGTTGATGAACTGGAACGGGTTGTTCGCGCAAAGATTGCAGAACAAAAGGAACAGCAGGCGGTTGCAAAGGGAGCGTGTGGCGGCTGTGCAGGCGCGTGCCGCTGACACTATCTGATTTAATCCAGACTGCCCAATAGTTATGTCGAAAAACATCCAGGCTGTGCGTGGCATGAATGATATTTTGCCACAGCAAACCTCTTATTGGCGTTTGCTGGAGGCGCGTGCGCGTCATATTTTTGATGCCTATGGCTTTGAAGAAATTCGCCTGCCGATTGTGGAAAAAACCGAGCTGTTCAAACGCGCCGTTGGAGAAGTGACGGATATCGTCGAAAAAGAAATGTATACCTTCGAGGACCGCAATGGTGACAGCCTGAGCCTGCGGCCAGAGGGGACCGCGGGTTGTGTGCGCGGTGGGATAGAAAATGGTTTGTTACACAATCAGGTACAGCGCCTTTGGTATATGGGGCCGATGTTTCGTCATGAGCGTCCTCAAAAAGGCCGTTATCGCCAGTTTCATCAGATCGGTGTTGAATGTTTTGGCGTCGAAGGGCCGGATATTGATGCTGAATTGATCATGATGACGGCGCGCCTGTGGCGCGAGTTAGGGATTCAGGGGCTGGAATTGCAAATCAATACCCTGGGTTCGGTGGAGGCGCGAGCGGCATATCGTGAAATACTGGTCAATTATTTCAGCGCGCACCAGGATCAACTGGATGAAGATAGCCGCAAGCGGCTGCATACCAACCCGTTGCGGATTCTGGATAGCAAGCATCCTGAGATGCAAGCGCTGATCAATGGTGCACCGGCATTGACGGATCATCTCGATGCCGATTCCAAGCAGCACTTCGAGCAACTGTGCGCTATTCTTGATGCCGTCGGAATTGCTTATGAGGTGAATCCACGGCTAGTGCGTGGACTGGATTATTACAATAAAACGGTTTTTGAATGGACGACCCGGCGCCTCGGTGCGCAAGGCACGGTGTGTGCGGGCGGCCGATTTGATGGTTTGGTGGAACAGTTGGGTGGTCGCGCAACACCAGCGTTAGGTTTCGCTATGGGCGTGGAGCGCCTGGTTGAGTTGCTCGCTGCAGATATGACGACCAAACCCGATTTCGGTCCTCATGTCTATGTGGTGGCAGGCCAGGAGGCCAGTATCGCTGCGTTCACGTTGGCCGAATCTCTGCGCGATCAAATGCCGAAACTGCGGTTGCTGGTGAATAGTGGCGGTAGTTTTAAGTCGCAGTTCAAGCGTGCGGATAAGAGTGGTGCACGACTGGCCTTGATTCTGGGCGAAGAAGAATTGTCGGCTAACAGGGTTACCATTAAAAATTTACGGCAGGAACAGCCGCAACAATCCGTGTTGCAGACCGAGCTGGCAGGTGTTTTAACGAAATTACTGGATTTGAATTAGGGCGCGTACGTAATACGCATTAGAGGAGATCAGAGGCCGTGGAAGTTTACGAAACAGAACGCGAACAAATTGATGCCATCAAGAAATGGTGGAAAACCAATGGTAAGGCCGTGATGGCCGGATTGATTCTGGGTGCGGTGAGTCTGATTGGATGGCAGCAATGGCAGGCCTATAACAAAAGTCAGCGCGAAGGTGCTTCGATGGAATATGAAGTGCTGATTGGTGAGTTGCAGCAGGGTAATAATCAGGCGGTCACCGATCGCGGCAAGCGCATCATGGACGAATATGGCAAGACTTCATATGCGATGATGACGGCGCTGATTCTCGCCAAGAAAAGTGTTGAGAGTGGTGATATGCCAGCGGCACGCACTTATTTGCAGACGGTAGTGAATGATGCGGATCAGCCCGAAATTAAACAGATTGCCCAGTTGCGCCTGGCGCGCATCATGCTGGCACAGGGTGAGGGTGATGCGGCATTGAAGCTGATAAATGAAATATCAAGCACAGGTTTTGAAGCGCTGCATGGTGAGATCAAAGGCGACATATTGGTGTCGCTGGGCAAGAAGGATGAGGCGCGAGCGGCATATCAGGCGGCAATCAAGGCGCTGGAACCCGGGCAGGATAAGTCGGTTTTGGAGATGAAGCTGGATGATCTGGGCGGTGCTGCGGAGGCGCACGTTTAATGAAGCGCCTGTTATTGGCGGCCCTGATGATCGCGCTGGGGGCCTGTAGTTCTTCGGGCCCGGTGCATCCGCCGACAGAGCTGAAATCACTCAAATCGGAGTTGGCGATCAGCCAAGGCTGGTCTGTTTATACGCCACGAGGGGATCTGGATCTGGTGTATTCCGCGCTAGAGCCCGCCGTCGATGCCGATGTCATTTTCACCGTGAATAGTGATGGTGTGCTGGATGCGCTTGATCGTGGCACAGGCAAGCGTGTATGGCGACAGAAGCTGAAGACTGTGGTTTCTGGTGGTGTGGGTGAAAATCATGATCTGCTTTTTGTGGGCACTGCCGATGCCGAAGTCATTGCCCTTGATAAGCGTGACGGCGCCATCAAATGGCGGGTTAGTGTGGCCACAGAAGTTTTAACGCCACCGGTTGCCAATGCCAGTCATGTCATTGTGCGTTGTGGCGATGGCAAAGTTATTGCACTGAGTACTGAAAATGGCCAGCAATTATGGCGTTTGGACCGTTCCGTACCGGCGCTGACTTTACGCGGCATTGGGAAACCGGTGATCGCAGGGGAGACAGTGTTGCTGGGATTGGATGACGGCCATTTGCTGGCGCTGCGCCTGTACGATGGTTCTGTGTCTTGGGATGTGACCTTGAACATTCCCAAGGGGCGTACCGATTTGTAGCGCTTGGTGGATGTCGATGCGACACCAGTAGTTGTGGAAGATACGGTTTTTGCCGCTGCATACCAGGGTAAGGTTGTGGCGATGGCGCTGGATTCCGGGCGTACATTGTGGTCACGGGATTTCGGATCATCAGCGGGCCTAGTGGTAGATCAGAACAATGTCTATGTCGTGGATGATCAGGATCAGATGTGGGCCCTGGATCGTCGTAACGGCGGCACGTTCTGGAAACAGGATCAACTCAAGTATCGTGGTCTGAGTGCGCCAGCCTTGGTGGATGATGCAATTCTGGTAACAGATTTCGAAGGCTATTTACACTGGATCGCTCGTGAAGATGGTCGTATGTTGGCGCGCTATCAGACCAATGAGCGAGGATTGCGTGCTGGCACCCAAGCACAAGCGGGCAAAATCTATGTGCGCTCGCCCTTGGGCGTATTCTATGTACTCAAATTGCGACACACTGAACCAATGTCGAACGCTGGATTGTTTTGGTTCTCTGAATTTTGATCTGGCGGCTAGATAGGTAATCAATCATGAAACCCGTAATCGCCCTTGTCGGGCGGCCCAATGTCGGCAAATCGACGCTATTTAATCGCTTGACCAAGACGCGGGCGGCGATCGTTGCCGATCAGCCCGGGTTAACCCGTGACCGTAATTATGGTGTTGGCCGACTTGGCGATAAGCCCTATATTGTCGTCGATACCGGCGGCTTGAGCGGTGAAAGTGAAGACCTGGATCAAAAGATGGCCGGGCAGGTGTTTCAAGCGATCAATGAATCAGCAGCGGTGTTGTTTGTGGTGGATGGCCGTGATGGTTTGACGGCTGGCGACAGAACTATCTCCAAGCAACTGCGTGCCTGCAACAAACCCATTTATGTCGTCGTCAACAAGAGCGATACCGTCGATGCCGAGATGGCGCAGGCCGAATTCCAGGAACTTGGGTTCGCCAATGTGTTTGCGATTACCGCCACGCATGGTCGTGGCGTGAATACAATGATCGATGAGGTGCTGGCGTCATTTCCTGACACTGATGAAACCGATGCTGCTGATATGGCGGGCACCAAGGTAGCCATTATCGGTCGCCCGAACGTCGGCAAATCCACGCTGGTCAATCGGCTGCTGGGCGAAGAACGCGTGCTTGCGTTTGACCAGCCCGGCACCACGCGCGACAGTATTTTCATCCCATTCGAGCACGAAGGTAAGCGTTATACCCTGATTGACACCGCAGGTGTGCGACGGAAGAGCCGTGTTTCCGAAATGATTGAAAAATTCAGTATCATCAAAACCATGCAAGCCATCGAAGAAGCGAATGTCGTGGTGCTGGTGCTGGATGCGCACGAGGGGTTGTCCGATCAGGACGCGACCTTGTCAGGGTATGTGCTCGATAGCGGTCGTGCATTAGTCATCGCCGCCAATAAATGGGATGGCCTGAGCCACGATGTGAAGGAGCGCTTCAAGTCAGAACTGGAGCGGCGCCTGCCGTTTCTCGATTTTGCCGAGACGCACTTTATCTCCGCCCTGCACGGCAGTGGGGTGGGACATTTGCTGGAATCGGTGGACATCGCTTATGAGGCAGCCACTAAAGATTTGCCCACACCACAACTTACCCGTGTGCTGGAAGATGCCATCACCCAGCATCAACCACCATTGGTGAAAGGTCGCCGTATCAAGTTGCGCTATGCCCATCAAGGCGGAAAAAATCCGCCGACGATTATCATTCATGGTAATCAGACGGAAGACGTCCCGGATGCCTATCGTCGTTACTTGATGAATATCTACCGTAAGGTGTTCAAACTTTACGGTACACCGTTACGGATTGAGTTTAAGGGCGGCACCAATCCTTTTGCAGGTCGTAAGAACGTGCTCACTGATCGGCAAAAAGCCAAGAAAAGGCGTCTCAAGAAATTTATTAAGAAAAAGAATAAATAGTAGTGTTAGAGGGTTGCTGTGTGCAAGCCGGAGATCCTTTACGAAATCCTTCTCTGCCCTCAGGGAGAGGGCAGAGAAGGGGCAAAGTAGGGGCTGGTTTAAACCCGCCCTTATATGAATGTTCTCCTCATGTTCTCGGAGGGAGGAGGAACAATAAAGCATCTTTCAGTGGCATTTCTTAATGCATTGGCGCCTTCTCCGGCGCCATAAATTTATCATGCGGCATTTGTTTCCAGAGCGCATGCACGCGCTTTTCAGCGTTGTTGTATTCTTCGGCGCTGAGTTTTTGCATTAATACCTTCATATAATATTTCGAACCCCTGTCGCCGTATGAGGCAGCGAGCCAGAACCAGACAAAGCCTTCCTGAAGATTCTTCTCAACGCCATCGCCTTGTGAATACATGTGGCCGAGGTAATATTGCGCCTTCGGGTGTCCTTGCATGGCCGCACGTAACAACCATTCATGTGCCGCAGGAAAGTTTTGCGCGACACCATCGCCACGCGCGTAAAGCAAGCCGAGTTGGTATTGGGCCTCGGAGTTGTTTTGTAGGGCGGCATCTTCCAGTGGCGGCAACGCTTCAAGGTAATTTTTGTCGATCATGAAATCCAGGGCCTTTTGATAAGCTTCCGAGCCTGGCAAGTCCATGATTGGGGGATCATATTTGGATTCTTTCTGAGAATCGCAACCTGCTATTGGTAACAACGCCAATATTAAACACAGTGATTTTAGTTTCATAAATGCTTAGTAGGCCCAGTATTGGTTGAACGGTGTTGTGTTGCCCTGTGTATCGAATGAAAAGACGATGAAGGGATCTTTTTGATGGCCCATCTCCATGCCCGGCGCGCCCTTCGGCATCTGTGGTACGGCAAGTCCGCGCACATGTGGTTTTTGTTTCAGTAATCGTTTGATGTCGTCGGCGGGGACGTGGCCTTCAATTAAATAGCCGCTGATCATTGCCGTGTGGCAAGAGGCGACCTGAGAGGGAAGTTGATATTTTGTTTTCACGGCATCGACGTCATTGGTTTCAATGTCAGTGACCTTGAAACCGTGCTTTTTCAAGTGCGCAATCCAATCTTTGCAGCAACCACACGCTGGACTGCGATGGACTGTAATATCGAGCGGTCCATCGTAGTTCTCTTGCGCCTTGTCCCAGACGCTCGCGGCAGAGGCATGGCCGGTCAGTAGCAAAAGAGGAATCAGAGTGATGCCCAGAAACTTAAATAGCATAGTGGGTCCGTCATACTTTAAAAAAGTCAGAGTAAGTGTATTTTCGCATTTTTTATCTGCATTTTGGGAGGGATAATGCCCCGCTATTATCTAAATCGCGCCGGAGTGCTAAGCTAAGTCCATGACTGAGAACGACCTTACCCCGATCTCACGCTATATCTGGGAGACCAAATATCGCTTGGTGGATGGCGATATGCCCAGGGACCAGGATATCCAGGCCACATGGCAGCGGGTAGCCTCTGCGCTGGCGCGGCTGGAAAGTGGGCAACAAAGCCAGTATCAGGAGCGCTTTCGCCACTTGCTCGACGGGTTTCGCTTTCTGCCCGGGGGGCGGATTTTGGCTGGGGCAGGCTCCGGCCATCAGGTGACCTTGTTCAATTGTTTTGTGATGGGTGAAATCGACGATTCCATCGACGGGATTTTCGATGCCCTCAAGCAGGGTGCCATCACCATGCAGCAAGGTGGTGGTGTGGGCTACGATTTCTCCAGTCTCCGGCCGCAAGGTGTGCAGGCGCATCGTGTCGGTACCATCGCCTCGGGCCCGGTCTCATTCATGCGGATTTGGGACAGCATGTGCGCCACTATCCTTTCCACCGGCGCGCGCCGCGGGGCGATGATGGCGACATTGCGCTGCGATCATCCGGATATCGAAACCTTCATCACCGCTAAACACGATCCCCGTGAATTGCGGCATTTTAATTTGTCGGTATTGGTCAGCGATGACTTCATGGCTGCAGTGGAGCGTGATGCAGACTGGCCATTGATGTTTCCACTATTGGCGGATGACAAGGCAGAGGCTAATACTGAGATAGTGAAGCGTACTTGGCCCGGGCGGAAAGGTGAAGTGTCTTGTCGTGTCTATCGCCGTGTGCCGGCGCGAGTACTGTGGGACAAACTGATGCATGCCACCTATGATTATGCCGAGCCCGGCGTGTTATTTATCGATCGCATCAATCGTCTTAATACGCTCAGTTACCGCGAACGGATTGCGGCGACCAATCCTTGCGTCACTGTCGACACGTGGGTTCAGACTGTAGATGGGCCGCGTCAGGTACGTGAATTGATAGGCAAACCTTTTCATGCCCTGGTGGATGGTCAAGCATATGCATCGGCTCCACAAGGATTTTTCCAAACAGGGGATCGTCAAATATATGAGTTGAAAACACAAGAAGGGCATTTTTTGCATTTGACGTCGAATCACCCGGTTCGCCGAATTGGATACTTGACGCGCTGGACGATGGAGACTTCGTGGGTTCGGGTTGAGGAGCTTAAGCCAGGAGACAAGGTTTTACTACATGACCATCGTAATCATGGTCAATGGGCAGGTGCTTATGGTGAAGATGAAGGATATCTTCTCGGATTGCTACTGGGGGATGGCACTTTTTCTGAAGATGCAGCTGAGTTGCGAGTTTGGCCGGGAAAGATCGCAATAGGGGATGATTCAAAGCAGTCAGGTGTGCTTGCAGTCATGGGCCTAGTAGAAAATATTGTTTTTCGTATGCCGCATCGAAGTGATTTTATTGGGTGGCGTATTAGCACTAGTGGGTATCATTTTTTGAAATTAGCCCATTTAACGAAAATTGCCAAGGAGCTTGGAGTTGTACCTCGTAATAAACGAATAACGCCGGCTATAGAGCGGTGTTCTAGTGATTTTTATCGGGGGTTATTGCGAGGATTATTCGATACTGATGGCTCTATTCAAGGCACGCAACAAAAAGGCGTCAGTGTCCGGTTGGCTCAAAGTGATAGTCAGATGTTGGAGTCAGTTCAACGTATGTTGCTTAGGCTGGGAATTGTCAGCATCATTTATCGTGAGCGTCGACCATCCATGGATCGACTCATGCCTGATGGAAGGGGTGGTTCACGGCTATATCCGTGCAAGGCTAACCATGAAATCGTAATTGCCGGTGATAATTTGTTCCGTTTTCGCGATCTGATTGGTTTTGGAGATATCCAGAAGCATAGTCGGCTTGAATCATCATTGGCCGGATATAAGCGTAAGCCAAATCGGCCGAGATTTTATGCTGAAGTTATTTCTATTAATCCTGTTGGCATGGAATCAGTTTACGATGTGCAGATTCCAGGAATTAATGCTTTTGATGCTAATGGATTTTATGTCCACAATTGCGGCGAAATTCCGTTGCCACCCTATGGCGCCTGTGATCTGGGTGCGATCAATTTAACGCGTTTTGTAGATGCGCCATTTACTGCACAGGTCCGCATTGATCTGGATGCTGTTGCTGAGTGTGCCGCTCAGGCCGTGCGGTTCCTGGATAATGTCATTGATGTCTCGCAGTTTCCGCTGCCGGAACAGCGGGCTCAGGCGCAAGGCAGCCGCCGCATTGGCTTGGGCATTACCGGATTGGCCGATACGCTGATCATGCTCGGCTTGCATTATGACAGTGACAAGGCGCGTGCAATCGCAGGCAGTGTGATGAAAACCATTTGTCACAGCGCCTATCGTGCCTCGATTGCATTAGCAGGTGAAAAAGGACCGTTTCCATTTTTTGAGCGGGAAGCGTATTTACAAGGTGAATTTGTACGCACTTTGCCATTGGATTTGCGCGAGGCCATCGCCCGTCAGGGAATACGCAACAGTCATTTAACGGCGATTGCGCCGACGGGCACAATCAGTCTGCTGGCCAATAATGTCTCGTCGGGATTGGAGCCAGTGCATGCCTTTCATTATCAGCGCCGCATTTTGGTGGATAATGGGTGTTATCAGACATTCAGCATCGAAGACGATGCCCATCGTCGTTGGCGGGCGCTGTATCCCCAACAAGCATTACCCGATTATTTTGTCACCGCTGCGCAGCTGGCACCGCAGGCGCATCTGGCGATGCAGGCCGCTTTGCAGCCGTATGTCGATAATGCCATTTCAAAGACAATTACCGTACCTGAAACCTATGAGTTTTCCGCGTTCCGCGATTTATACCTTCAGGCCTTCAAGCTGGGTTTGAAGGGCTGTACCACCTTCCGTAGTAATCCGGTGACGGGTTCAGTGTTGCTGGAGGAGGGCAGTGGTGATCAAAGTAGTCATTGTTGCAATATGGAGCGAGAGGCAGACTAATTTTATTACCAACCATTCAAGGCACAAGTATCTCTGTCGATATTAATATCGTATAAGAAATACACAATTTGTGGCAAAAGAGCGTAATTACCCTGTGAAAATCATTAAATTTGGTTGCTAAACAATGACTGATCAATTGGCTATTCTGGTGGTAGATGATGACTCAGATTTGGTGGCAATGCATGCGGCGTATTTGCGGCATCAAGGATATGAAGTGTTAACGGCGACCAATGGGCAGGAAGGGCTGGCATTGGTAGCCAGAGAGCCTTCACGAATCGGTGTGATTGTGTCGGATGTCATGATGCCGGTAATGGGGGGCTATGATTTCTGCCGTGCTTTAAAAGAAGACGTTGATACCGGTGTTATCCCTCTGTTGTTTGTGTCACAGCTGACCGATTTGAATGAAAAGATAAAAGGCTATGGTGTAGGTGCGGACGATTACATCGGTAAGCCAGTAGCACCAGAAGAGCTTGGGCTCAAGGTGCATATGCTGCTGGAATTGCGTAATAAAAATATTGCATTGCGTCAAGAGATAAGCGAGTCGCGTCAAGTCGCAATGCAGGCGATGAGTTATTCCAGTGATTTAGGACAGGTTCTTGAATTTTACAAGAACACGCTTGTCGCAAAAGATTTTGAGCAGATATCGCAGCAACTTTTCGAGTTCACCTCTGGGCATGGGCTGCGTACGACGTTGCAAATTATTTCACGTGACGGGTTGATTAATTTCGGTGATCAAGGGGCGGTGTCGCCTCTTGAATCAAGTGTGATTGAGCTCTCTCGTGTGAAGGGAAGGTTTTTTGATTTTGGTGCGCGCACAATTATTAATTACCAGGATTTTTCCATTCTGATCAAAAATATGCCGCTTGAGGATCAAGTCCGTTACGGCATTTTGAAAGATACGATCGGGACGTTGTGTAATGCCATTGAGTCGCGGGTCAGGTTTCTGCTTTATGAGAATGCGGCAGAACAGAAGAAACGCATTGTTTCGGCGGTGGTCAATTTGATGGAAGATATTGATAAATCCTTTGCCGGCATCCAGCAGGCCAATCTTGAGGTAGTGAACCAGATGATGGATGAATTGGATGAAGCAATGATGGATTTGGGGCTTACTAATCAGCAAGAAGATTTGATTCGTACGATGGCAGGCAGGAGCCGTGATCGTATGAACGATGTCTTTAAGCGCAGTGCCGAAATGTACATTAAGTTTGATCATGTGCGTGAACAGTTGGATGAAATTTTAACTGGTGAGGGTTAGGCCGTAGGGGCACGGTGCGCCGTGCCCCTACTTCTCTTTGTCGGTAGATGTCGTTGCTTCAGAAATCCCCATGTCTCGCAAAAACAGGCTCGGATCAACCCGCGCATCGTTAAGGCTCACGCCCCAATGCAAATGTGGGCCGGTGGCACGGCCGGTCATGCCGACAGTGCCGATTTGCTCGCCACGTTTGACGGTTTGCCCGTCATGCACCGTGATGGTTGCCATGTGACCAAACATGGTCACCAAGCCCTGGCCGTGATCGATGAATATGCTGTTACCGTTAAAGAAATAATCCCCCGTACGAATAACTTTACCATCGGCAGGGGCGACTATGGGTGTGCCTTCCGGGGCCGAAATATCAAGGCCGCTATGGGGATTGCGCGCCTCGCCATTAAAGATGCGACGCATTCCAAAAGAACTGCTGAGTTTCCCTTGTGCGGGTAGCGAGAAGTTCAGGTTATCGGCAAGCAACTGTTCATTCCATAAAGCCAGCGCCTGACTGATCTCGATTTTTTCTTTATCGATGCGCACCATGTCCTCTTCGCTCGGAGTAACCTTGCGTTGATCCTTGATAGTCAGTCGTTGAGTGACATATTTTTTGTCGACGATGTCAAAATCTTTATGCAACGGCTGGGTGTCACCATTCTTAATTTCCAGCGTTTGTTTGCCGGGTTTTGCCGATAGCGGAATGCCGACCATCGCCAGCCATTCCTTTTCGCCGCGAACCACCATCACCCGACTATTGTTGTAATGCGCGACAGGGGCGAGTGAATGTGTGTCGCCTACAGGGATCAGTACAACCCCACCCGGAACATTGGCTTGTTGCGGCAAGTCCATTGCAAAGACCACGCTGCTAATTAGCGAAAAAACAAGAAAAATTACGGATGACTTCATGAATCGGTTCCAATTTTGTCGATAGTGCAAAGTAAGTGTCCCGTGCTGAGGCGGGTGCGGATTTTATCACCTTCTTTAACGTCATCGGCACGGCGGATAATCGCTTGATCCGGTAGGTGTTCGACGATGGCATAGCCGCGATGCAAGGTCGCCAGGGGGCTTACACTCTCCAGTGCCCGCGATAATCCCGCCAGTTGTTGTTTGCGTGAATTCAGTTTTCCGCGCCAGGCGCTATGCAGGCGAGTTTGCAGTTGATCGTTCAGCGTGCGCAGTTGATTCAGGCGATTAAGTGGAACATGTTGCTGTAATTTGGCGTTCAAAGTCTGTAACTGACTGGCGCGATGCCGCAACTGTAGATGTAGTGATTTCTGTAATCGTTGTTCGAGTTCATCAAGACATTGTGCCTGAGTCCGCAATTGTTGACCCGGATGGCATTGCTGTAATCGCTTGCTGAGCCAGGTCAGGCTTTGCCGTTGTTCGATCAAATGACGGCGCAGCAACTGACTCAACCGCATATCTTGCGCCAGCAGTGACTTCAGCCACGCTTGTTGATCGGGGACGACCAGTTCTGCAGCGGCCGAAGGCGTCGGCGCGCGTCGATCGGCGACAAAATCGGCAATGGTGAAATCAATCTCATGGCCAACACCGCTGACCAAGGGAATATCACAAGCATAAATTGCACGTGCTACCACTTCTTCATTAAATGCCCATAAATCTTCCAGCGAACCACCACCGCGACTCAGAATCAGTACATCACAATCTTTACGCTGTGACGCAAGACGAATCGCAGCCGCGATTTCAGCACCAGCGCCCGCACCTTGCACTGGCACTGGATAAATCAGCACCGGTACCGCCGGGAAACGGCGACCAAGCACACTCAAAATATCGCGGATTGCAGCACCGGTCGGTGAGGTGATGACGCCAATTCGGCGCGGGAGCGTGGGGATAGGTTTTTTATGGGCGGTGTCAAATAAGCCTTCGGCGCTAAGCTTTTGCTTGAGTTGTTCAAAGGTGCGTTGCAAAGCGCCGTGGCCCGCTTCTTCCATGTGCTCGACGATAAGTTGAAATTCACCGCGCGCCTCATACAGCGACACCCGTGCCCGAACCAGGATCTGGCGGCCGTTCTCGGGGGTAAATCCCAGATGCATGTTGCGCATCCGGAACATGGCGCAACGTACCTGGGCGGCTTCGTCTTTGAGTGAGAAGTAGAAGTGACCGGAGGAAGGGCGGGCCAGGTTGGAGATTTCTCCCTCGATCCAGAGCAGAGGGAAGCTGCCTTCCAGCACGGCCTTGGCCTCACGCACCAGGCGCGAGATGGTGAAGATGTCGCGTTCGGGGATGGCGCCGGAAAATACGGGGGAAGATTCGAATTCAGACATGCGGTTATGTTACTGGGGGCTGACAGTGGCGTCTATGAGGAGATTGCATCAAAAATTCGGCGTGGTGCACATGCGTTTTATATGATATAACTATATGATTATAATGTAATTATTTTCTATTTGTTTGCTGTCGGGGAGAGTATGGGATGGCCCATCCTTTGCCAAAGTTTTGTGCGCCCCGTATAATCGATCAATTTTTAACCGCGGGATACACTATATATATGCGGATCGTGGAAGAAGCCCTCACCTTTGATGACGTTTTGCTGGTACCGGCCCATTCGACGGTGCTGCCGAAGCAGGTCAGTCTGGCCACCAGGCTCACCCGTGAGATCAAGCTGAACCTGCCCCTGGTCTCGGCGGCGATGGATACCGTGACCGAGTCGCGGCTGGCGATTGCGCTGGCCCAGGAAGGCGGCATCGGTATCGTCCACAAAAACATGACGGCCGACGAACAGGCCGAAGAAGTCCGTGCGGTCAAAAAATACGAAAGCGGCGTGATCAAAGACCCGATCACCGTTGCTCCCAATACCAGCATCCGCGATCTGCTCAAACTCACTCGTTCTGCCAATATCTCCGGCGTGCCGGTGGTGGATGGCGAAGAATTGGTTGGCATTGTCACCAATCGCGATTTGCGTTTTGAAACCCGTTTTGATGCCCCCGTTACCGCGGTGATGACACCAAAAGAACGTCTAATCACTGTTAAAGAAGGGGCTTCACGCGAACAAGTGATGGCATTGCTACATCAACATCGCATCGAAAAACTGCTGGTGGTGAATGACAGTTTCCACCTGCGCGGCTTGATCACGGTTAAAGACATTCAGAAAGCCAAAGACAAACCGAATGCCTGTAAAGACAGTTACGGCCGTTTGCGTGTGGGTGCAGCGGTGGGTACAGGTGCCGGTACCGATGAGCGCGTTGCCGCGTTAGTTGCTGCTGGAGTGGATGTCGTTGTGGTCGATACCGCGCATGGTCATTCGCAAGGTGTGATTGATCGTGTGCGTTGGGTCAAAAAACATTTTCCTGAAGTGCAAGTCATTGGCGGCAATATTGCTACCGCCGAGGCCGCGCTGGCGCTGGTCGATGCCGGTGCCGATGCTGTTAAAGTTGGAATTGGTCCCGGTTCGATTTGCACCACACGTATTGTCAGTGGTGTCGGTGTACCACAAATCTGTGCCGTATCGAATGTTGCCAAGGCGCTTGCCAAGCAAGGCGTACCATTGATTGCCGATGGCGGTATTCGTTATTCGGGTGACGTCGCCAAGGCCATCGCGGCCGGTGCCTACAGCGTGATGATCGGCGGCATGTTCGCCGGTACTGAAGAAGCGCCGGGCGAGGTTGAATTGTTCCAGGGGCGTACTTACAAGGCTTATCGTGGCATGGGCTCTTTGGGCGCCATGCAGCAGGGCTCCAGTGATCGTTACTTCCAGGAAAGCACCGATGAAGTTGAAAAACTGGTGCCGGAAGGTATCGAAGGTCGCGTGCCGTACAAAGGCAGCATCCTGGCGATCGTTCATCAATTGATGGGCGGCGTTCGCGCCAGCATGGGTTACACCGGTTGTCACAATATCGACGAAATGCGCACCAAGCCGCAGTTCGTGCGCGTGACCAATGCCGGCATGCGTGAGAGTCATGTCCATGACGTGACGATCACCCGCGAAGCACCGAATTATCGCATTGATTAATGTATGACGGGTGCGGTTACCCGCCAAGAATTAAATGTAGGGTGGGTTAGCCGCGCGGCGGCGTAACCCACCAAGCCGTCGCCGTAGGCGACTCAATAAGACATCCCTTACGACACATGAACATCCATTCCGACCGCATCCTTATCCTCGATTTTGGTTCCCAGTACACGCAATTGATTGCGCGCCGTATACGCGAAGCCGGCGTCTATTCCGAGTTGCATCCGTGGGACATGAACGAACAGGCGATTCGTGATTTTGCACCCAAGGGCATTATTCTTTCCGGTGGTCCTGAGTCAGTCACGGAAAACGTTGGCCCGCGGGCACCGGATGTTGTGTTCAAACTCGGCGTGCCGGTGTTGGGCATTTGTTATGGCATGCAGACCATGGCCGCGCAATTGGGCGGTAAGGTCGAAAGCGCTGCCCATCATGAATATGGCTATGCGCAAGTGCGCGCCCGTGGTCATACTCAATTGCTTAAAGACATCGAAGATCACACCACTCCCGAAGGCTACGGCATATTGGATGTGTGGATGAGCCATGGCGATCGCGTGGTCGATCTGCCAGCAGGTTTTAAATTAATGGCCTCTACCGATGCTGCGCCGATTGCCGGCATGGCCGATGAAGCACGTCATTTCTATGGCGTACAGTTCCATCCGGAAGTCACGCATACGCGTCAGGGTAAGCGTATCCTTGAACGCTTTATTCATGAGATTTGCGGCTGTGGTGCTGACTGGACGCCCGGCAACATTATTGAAGATGCGATCAAACATGTGCAGGCGCAAGTCGGCAAGGATGAAGTGATTCTGGGTTTGTCCGGTGGCGTTGATTCTTCTGTGGTTGCTGCATTGTTGCATCGTGCGATTGGCGATCAATTGACCTGTGTTTTCGTCGATACCGGATTGCTACGGCATAAAGAAGGTGATCAGGTAATGACGACCTTCGCCCAGCACATGGGCGTGCGCGTGATCCGCGTCAATGCCGAGCAGCGGTATTTCGATCGTCTCAAAGGCGTGGCCGATCCTGAAGCCAAGCGCAAGATCATCGGCAATCTGTTTGTCGAAATTTTCGATGAAGAATCTACTAAACTCCAAAATGCCAAGTGGCTGGCGCAGGGCACCATTTATCCTGATGTCATCGAATCCGCGGGTTCCAAGACTGGCAAAGCGCATGTGATCAAGTCGCATCACAACGTCGGCGGCCTGCCAGAGCACATGAATCTGAAATTGCTCGAACCGCTGCGCGAATTATTTAAAGATGAAGTGCGCAAGATCGGTGTCGAGCTCGGCCTGCCTTATGACATGGTCTATCGCCATCCGTTCCCGGGGCCTGGTCTAGGTGTACGTATCCTTGGTGAAGTGAAAAAAGATTACGCCGATACCTTGCGGCTTGCGGATTACATCTTTATTGAAGAGCTGCGCAAACATGATTTATACGACAAGGTCAGCCAAGCCTTTGCCGTCTTCCTGCCAGTAAAATCAGTCGGCGTCACCGGTGACGGTCGTCGTTATGAATATGTCGTCGCGCTGCGCGCTGTTGAAACTATCGACTTCATGACGGCGCGCTGGGCGCATTTGCCGTATGATTTTCTGGATCACGTTTCGCGTCGTATCGTTAACGAGATCAAAGGCGTCTCGCGTGTGGTCTACGATGTCACCGGCAAGCCGCCGGGCACGATTGAGTGGGAATAGTGCAGGATGGTTATATCCTCTCCTCATGACGGGGAAGGAGTCAGGTGCTATTTCATTGACGTGAAAATGCATCAGAGGCATGATGATTACGTTAGGTATAACTACATAGGAGCCAAATCGATGGATAGGCAATTTGACGTTGTGATCGAGCGCGATAGTGATGGTTTTTATGTTGCATCGGTGCCCACGCTTCCAGGCTGCCATACTCAGGCAAAGTCGCTGGATGAGCTTATGGAGCGTATCAAGGAAGCCATTGAGCTCTATCTGGAATTGGAAGGCGATGAATCGGCGAGCCTTGATTTTGTTGGTGTTCAACGCATCACGGTTGCGGCATGACAAAACTCCCCAGTCTAACTGGTAAACAGCTTGTGATGGCACTCTCAAAAAGTGGGTTTGAGGTTGTTCGTGTGAAGGGTAGTCATCACTTTCTTCGTCACCCGAGTGGACGAGCAACAGTTGTACCCGTGCATGCAGGTGAAACAATAGGGCCTGGTTTGCTCATTAAGATTCTTCGTGATTGTGAATTAAGCAGGGAAGATCTTCAGCGGATACTTTAGATCTTCCGCAACGTGTTTTCCTTATCCCATGATACTCGAATCCCGCAACCCACAACTCGAAAACGATCTTTTCTGGATGCGCCAAGCATTGCAATTGGCACGGCGTGCTGCACTCGAAGGTGAAGTGCCGGTTGGCGCCGTCGTGGTACAAGATAATGTCTTGATCGCCGAGGGTTGGAATCAGCCTATTCTTCGCCACGATCCCACAGCCCACGCCGAAATCGTCGCCCTGCGCGCGGCTGCAGAAATCCTCAACAACTACCGTCTGCCCAATACCACGCTCTATGTTACGCTTGAGCCTTGTGTCATGTGCGCCGGTGCCCTGGTTCATGCCCGAGTCAGGCGCGTGGTCTACGGCGCCTCAGATCCAAAGACAGGCGCCGCAGGCAGTGTTTTCGATATCCTTGGCAACAAACGCCATAACCACAGGATCGAAATTCAGGGCGGGGTAATGGCAGAGGAGTGTGGCGCTCTGCTCACGGAATTTTTCCGCGCGCGGCGCTAAAAGCGCTTGGGCAAATGGCCCGAAACAGGTAGCATATCGCCCTCCGGAGAGGTACCAAAGTGGCCGAACGGGCTTGACTCGAAATCAAGTGTTCCCTTTAGTGGGAACCGAGGGTTCGAATCCCTCCCTCTCCGCCAAATATACTTTTATCGTTGTTGTATCTCCAGATGCTAACTTTTGATTTGTGCTCAAGGATTCGAACCCTCGGTTAGAACAGTGGTTCGACAAGCGAGCGCATAAGCGCGAGTGCAGAACGCTGGAGCGAAGCGACAGCGGCCCGCAGGGCGAGGGGCTGTGCCCCGTAATCCCTGATCGTGGTTATGCCAGGGGCTGATTATTGATTAACCGTTTGCGGATTAACGACGAACTTCCAGTCGGAATATTGAGTTTTCCCCTCAAAACTGGCGTGCCGTTTATCAAAGCCATGGGTTTTGAGCGGGGAGGTATTGGAGAGGCTGTAAACACCGATAATCCCGCCATTGGGCAGTTGCACAACTCCCCATGTACTGTTACCGGTCATAGGATCGTGGTACATCTTCCTGAGATGACGTGTAGGGTTGTAGCGCCTGTTGTCAGTGAGTAAGTCTTCCAGCTTGCGCGGAAAATCTTTGGCGCCAGGAGAGGTGTTGTAATACTGCTTGATGGCGCGGGTAAATTGATCACCGATAAATAACAATTCTTTTTCTTTCTCTCGTTGTTGCACAGTATGCCAGACTGTACCAACTGCAGCCAGCCCAACGCCCATGATCGCAATCGCAAACAGAATACCGAGGTATGTGAATCCACCCAATCGCTTCAAGCCCGCGTGTCGGCCTCCTAGTGGCATGCGCTTGAATAAAGTCTTACGGTGAGGCTTCGCAGTCAAACGATCACCACTCCGAATAGAGTGTACCGTCTCGTGCAGTACCTTCGGCACCACTACTGACATTGAACACCTCATCCATTGTCGAGTCTTCGGGCGCGGCGGTTAACCACGAGTCTATGGTTTCGGTAATGGGATCAGGTGGGATGGCGCGAAGATATTTTTTCTCAACAAGCTCGTCCAGGGTTTGCGGATACTTTCCAGTATCGCTGTAAAATTTATCGATGGCATCTCGCATCTGGGCAAGATCTTGCTTGAGTGTCACTTCCTTCGCATTATCCAGGCTATTGAAATAGCGTGGTAACGCGATACTTAATAATGTGGCGATAATAGTCATGACTACCAACAGTTCAATCAGCGTAAAACCGGAGTCGTTTTTTCTAATGGATAAAGAAAGTCTAGACATTAATGATCACCAGTCACGATACGCAATGCCGTTGAGGCCGGTGCCAAGCGACGTCGAATAAATGTCGAACACATCCTTGCCCATTGTGGGATCGTCTGGCGGGCTGTCCGAGCTGCGTAGCCCCCACGTCTCTGAAGCTGTCGAATCAGCATCGTTGTTCATCGGGTCACGCGGCAGGCGGCGCAAGAAGTGTATTTCCCTGCCATTGGGGTCCTTGATATTTTTTATCCCCATAACCAAGTCGTCTAACGTCTCGGGATAACCGCTGCTATCGGCAGATTTAGCAATTTGGCCGGAATCGGCGGCATCTTTATAGTGATCGATAGCAGTTCTGATTTCTCGGAGTGCGGTCCGCAGTTCTTGCTCCTTGCTACGTTGAACAGTTAATTGCGCCACCGGAGTGGCAAGTGTGGCCAGCAAGGCGACAATTGCCAGGGTGACCATCAGCTCGATTAAAGAAAATCCGGCTGAGCGATTTGGTTTAACAAACTGAGGCATATAACCGATCAAAATGAGTGACCTGCTAAGTTACGGATTTGGCATTATCGGCATGGTGCTTTGCGAAACGGGACCGCCACTCGGAGGAAGCGATAACGGTTTTGATCCGATCGAGGAACCTGTTCCTGAATAAAACTCAATGACCGAGGCATCAGGCCGCTCTATATTGCGGATGATATGAGGAGTCACCAAGAGTACGATTTCAGTCTTAGTTTTACTATCGTTATGATTTGAAAATAAACGACCTAATATAGGAATATCACCAAGTAGTGGAATCTTATTGGCCGATTTCCGATCTTGGTCTTGAATCAAGCCAGCCAGAATCTGAGTTTCGCCATCTTTAAGCCTTAGCGCAGTAGCGGCAGTGCGAGTGCCAAGCCGATAGGTCTGTGTGCCAGAGCTTGTGGTGATGGTGTCCAGAATATTGCTTACCTCAAGCCCCACTTTGATGCCGACTTCATTTTCAAGAAATACATTAGGTTCAACATCAAGTTTTAATCCGACATCGAGATAGTTAACAGAATCGGACACCCCCACATTGGCAGTAGTTGTGGTAGTAATAACGGGAACCCGTTCCCCGATGTGAATACGAGCTTTCTCACGATTTTTTACCCGGATACGCGGACTGGCAAGAATATTGGCGTTAGTATCCGTTTTACGTAGGTTGAGAACTAAAGCTGGGTCAGGAATGGCTACCTGGAGCAGATCCCGTGAGAAATTATCAATTTCAGTCATGGCGAGTGTTCCGCTGCCGCCTGATTTCCCTTTTACGCTGAGTGACACCTGATCAGGATAGCGCATACCCAGTTCGGAGAGCTTGTTGGTGCTAACCTCAAGCACCTCTATTTCCAGCATTACCTCAGGTTCAGCCAGATCCGAGGTTGCGATCAAACGCTCAGCAATCGCAATCGCCTCAGGGGTGTCGCGCATCACCAGCAAATTAAGTTTTTCATCAACATAGATATCCGCAGTTTTCGTCATCGCCCGTATCATATTCACCATTTGCTTGGGGTCGGCATTGGCAAGAAAGAAGCTTTTAATGACCAGATCCTGGTAATCCTTTAGCTTTTGTGGCGAGGTCGGATAGATCAATACAGTATTGTCATTAAGAATTTCCTGTTCCAGTTGGTTAGTTGTTAGCAGTAAATGCAGGGCGTCCTCGATGGCCGAATTTTTGAAGAAAATAGTCACCTTTGTATCGAGCCGGATTTCCTTGTCCAGCACAAAGTTAATGCCAGTAATGCGTGACATTAATTCAAAAATGGATTTAAGGCTGGCGTCTCTGAATTCAAGAGATATAGGTTGCTTATAAGTTGCACCAAGCTTCTTGTCTAATGTGGATTTGTTTAAATTCTCATTAATTTTCTGTTGCAGGGCAGTGGCATCTTTATTGTTGGGATTTTCCAGCAAGACGGGCTTGATACGTTCACGTGCCCCATCAATATCGCCATTCAGAAAAAGATTTTGTGCCTGGGTGATAAGTAGCTGATGAGACCTGCTTGCCGTGACTGCGGTCAATCCGACTTTGGCGCGAGAGTTATCAGCATCAATCTGAAGTGCTTGTTTATAATAAGCCTCGGCATCATCCAGTCGGTTTTCTGTGCGGGCAGCAGAGGCGAGTTCTATCAAACGGTTAGTTAACACCTCCCGGTCGCGATAGAGCGACAAACGATCACTGGCGGTTTGTTGCTCCTGTGGCTTATCCGATTCGGACATGCGAGTTGAGACATCGGAGACGGACTTGCCAATATCCTGCGGCGGCGGGTTTGAGGCGCAGGCGCTCAGCAGTATTGCTGGCATCAAGATTGAAATAAAAGAAGTAATGCGCGAGATCACTGAAGTTCCCCCAAAAATAGCGTCTGCTGTTGTGATAAAGGCAGATAGGTAAAAGTAATGGAGTTCTGGTCAATGGAATCGACGCGATAGGTGTCCCCCAGAACATCACCCTGAGCGATCGCATAGTTCTGGTCACGCCAAGTGATAAAAATAGTGGTCGCAGACTTGTTGGTAAGTTTGCCTATATAAGTTAATGGCAACGGTGGCGCCGTGGGTGCCGGAGGTGGCCCCATCGAGGCGGTAATTGGGGGCAATGGTTTTGCCCAGGTATGCGTTTTAAAGGCATCGGCAATTTGAGAAGAGGGCTTCTTCTCCTGCAAAGCACTCAACTTAGTCTGCATGGATAAAGTCACGGAATCGGCAATCTTCGGTTCAGTCAAAGGAGCGTCTGGCGGGCTAACTGGAGTAACCACCTCTGCAAGATTGTCATCACCATGCAGCATGTCCATCGCAATACCTGCACCAGTGACGATGGCGGCAAGAACGATCAAGCGGTACCTCAATGTTAGCGCCATGGTTACCGTCCTCCAGGAAGAAGAAATGCCAGCCGGATTTGAGCTTCCACATTCGGGCTTTCGATGGAGTCACGTTTAAAACTGACGCCATCAATCGCCATAATCGGAATTTCCTTGGTGGCTCGCGCAATAAATCGCCGTAGCTGAACGTAGGAGCCTGTCGCAGGCAAGGTCACTTCATAACGATAAAGCTTGTCAGCCTGATTTGTAATGTTCTTATAGGCACCTCGTGGCAGGATAACGTTCTCGGCAGCTGCGATTTGATAGAGTTTTTCCAACCAGTCCAAACTGTCTTGTTTGCGGTCAAAATAGCGATAATAAAGCGCAAGTTCGGCGCTTGTCGTGGGCGCAGAACCTTGCCGCAGACGCGTATTATTATTTAAGCCCGATTCGGCCTGGTGGGTGAGCTGCTTGATTTCGTCCAGGCGATCCATCTGCGAGAATCCGTAGCCGAAAAAGGCCGAGGCCGTGTATATCAACAGACCAATCCCCACCAGGCCAGTCTTGCCCAGGTCATTTAATAATTGAGAATCACGAGATAACATACTCAAGCTCATTTTTTCTGTGCCCATGTCGTGGCCACCGAAAAGCGTACCGGGCGCTCAGGGTGAGCAGTCACAATGGTGTGATCGGTAAGATATGCGTCGGTGAATAATTCGGTATTTTTCAGTCGTCGTGCATAATGCAGTACATCATTCAGCGTGGCAGCTTCCGCAGTGATTAATACCGAGCCCTTGTCCGAGTCAGGCTCAACTGATAATAGCGCCATCGATTTTGTCTGTGCGGATTCGATTGCGGAAAAAATGTCATTCCAGGGCATGGAAAGCTGAGCCACCATCTCATTGGCGCGACCCAGTTCATGTGCCAGCTGTTTTTCTTGTGCTGGATCGAGGTGCTTGGTATTGGCTAACGAATCCTTGCGATAAGAAGCAGACTCAAGTCGCGCTTCCCATGAAGTCACCTCGCGTGAAAGATGAACCAAATAGATAGACACTGAAAGGGCAAAAATAGCGCCGATGGCCAGCGTCAGCATGCCCACCTGCGTCGGCTGCATGGCGTCAGTGGCGTAATTGATCCGTAAGGCACGTAATGTCATAACAGACACAGCATCATGTTGCCAGCCATGGCTAGCCGGTGGGAATCGGAATGATTAATGCTTGCAGGTGCCAGTGTTTTGATCTGCCATTGGTTATTGGTGATAGAGGATGACGGTAAGCCATCGGCATCATGCAAGAAGATATCGTTAGTGGATGGCGCGCCATCCAGACCAAGACGGCTACGCTCAAAAATGGCGCCTAGATTCGTCAAGCGCTCACTGTCTATCGCCACCGTGCGCAGCGCCTGAATATTGCCCTTTGAAATCGCCGCTAGACACAGCCGCTGATTTTCATACGTCGCAAACCAGCAGTCTGCTTTAAGGTGGTTGCGCCAATGGTTAAATGCAGCGATCAGTAGCGGTTCAATGGAAACAAGGCGCAAATTATTGTTGGTAGCGAGCGCATTTATCTCACGTATTAACTCACTGCGAATGCCGCAGACAATCACTTGCTGTTGGTTACCAGAGCGGGTCCAGCGAATATCCAATGCGCTGCTTGTATTGCCATAGACTACGGAAAACTGGTGGCGCACATAGGCATCAATTTCATCGCGCTGAGTGAGTTCCACTGGCAACGAAAGCGCAAGATAACGCACAAAGTGGTTGGAAAGAATCACATGCAGACAGGTTTGTCGCTGACGGGCATCGGCCAGTAGTTCGACGAGTGCAGCAATCGCGCCCGCCCATGGCCGCTGATCCGTGCTCAAGGAAGAGCAAACAATGGTTTCCGGGGTAACAGCACGCTGCCGTAACGAGCGCCGCCGGCAAAACGTGATCCGGTCAGGGCTTAACGCAACACGCAATTCGCTAGTTGACCAACGTAACACGGTTGATCTCCTGCAAAGTGGATTCGCCTCGGGCAACAAGAGCGAGGGCATTTTCCCGCAAGTAACGCGTTCCGGCTTCGCGGGCGGCCTCCTTGATGCGGCGAATCGAATCGCGGCCGATGATACGTTCGCGAATATCATCATTCAGCAATAAAATTTCACCCACCGCTTTGCGGCCCTTATAACCTGTGCCCAGACAATGACCACAGCCACGCCCTAGCTTGAATTTAAAATTCGCCCGCTCAGCCGGGTTGATGCCTGAATGTAGCAACAGGGCATCGTCAGGGGCGTCATCCACCGCGCAGTGCGGGCAAATCATGCGCACCAAACGCTGCGCCATGATGCCATTCAATGCTGAAACCAGGCTGTAAGGATCAATGCCCATGTGCATAAAGCGCCCGATCACATCGAACACATTGTTGGCATGCACCGTCGTTAATACCAAATGGCCCGTCAGCGCCGCTTGCACCGCAATTTGAGCTGTTTCCGGGTCACGAATCTCACCCACCATGATCTTGTCCGGGTCATGGCGCAGAATCGAGCGCAAACCGCGGGCAAAGGTCAGCCCTTTTTTCTCATTGACTGGAATCTGCAACACACCCTTGAGCTGGTATTCGACCGGATCTTCAATCGTCACGATCTTATCCTGCCCATGATTGATCTCACTAATCGCACCGTAGAGCGTTGTCGTCTTGCCGCTGCCGGTAGGGCCGGTGACCAGCACCATGCCATACGGCGCCGCCGCCATATGACGGAAGGCGCTAATCGAATGATCATCGAAACCGAGATGGTCGAGACGGAAACCAGACAACTGACCCGCGATATTGCGCCGGTCAAGAATACGAATCACCGCATCTTCGCCAAAAATGGAAGGCATGATCGAAACGCGAAAATCAATTTCCTGGCCGCGCACCGTCACCTTAAAACGTCCATCCTGCGGCACACGCCGTTCGGTGATGTCCAGCTCTGACATCACCTTAATGCGAGAAATCACCTGTTCGGCAAAATCTGTCCCCGGTACCGAGCTCACGGTGTTTAAGACGCCATCCAAACGATATTTCACCGTCAACCCATGGTGAGTAGTTTCAAGATGAATATCGCTGACACCCAGCCGTAAACCATCATACAGCGTAGAGTGCACCAGTTTGACCACCGGACTGGTGTCGCCCGAGATCGATTTCAATGACAAATCATCTTCATCATTCGCAATGACGATGGCATCATCAGCGTGGTCCGATAATACCGTATCCATCGCCTTCAGGGTTTCTTCATGGCGCGCCAGAAACGCCGCAATATCGGCATGATGCGCCAAATGCCGCGTCATCCGCGCCGGAAAACTATCCTCAACCCATTGTTGCAGCGCATGATCAAAGGGGTCGGCAAAAACAATTAACTCAGCATTATTGGCATCACGAAAGGCTAGGCACTCACGCCGCAAGGCTTCAGGGAAGGCGATGATATCAAAGGCGGCGGTCAGCGCATGCAACGCATCCATCGACAGGGTAGGGTAGTGAAAACTCCGTCCCAATGTCGAAGTAAACGCCTCCGGCGACAGGCTAGACCGTTCTTCCAACAGCGTGATCATGCGCCGATCATTGCCCCGCGCCTGCTCGCGGACTTGATGAATCAAGTGCTCGGAAATTTCTGCCCGGCTGATGGGCGTAATGGCAGTAGTCGCGGTCATTGGATGCTCGAAGCTAATTCAAAAATAGGCAAATACATCAAAATCACAATGATCCCAATCACCAAACCGATCACCGTCATCAACACCGGCTCAAACATTCGGGTAAACCAGTCCACCCAGCGCCCCATCTCATCGTCGTAAAAGAGCGCGATGCGTTCCATCATCTCACCCATATTGCCGGTGCGTTCCCCCACGCGCAGCATGCGCGCCGCAATCGGCGTCGTCAGCTCATGCGCTTCAAGCGCCCGGGAGATGGCCGTTCCTTGTTCGATCTTGAGCAAGGCATGTTCCAATTTCACGCGCAACTCCGGCGGCAGCAGGCCCGCAACCATCGTCACCGCCGGCACAATCGGAATCCCGCTGCTCAACAGCATCCCCAGTGCGCGATAAAACCGCGCCAACTGATAAACCCGCAATCGCTCACCGATGTTCGGCAATCGCCAGGCAATATCAATCAAACGTTTGCGCACGCTCGCCTGACTCAGCCCATAACCAACCGCACCCAATCCCAATGCCAGCACCGTCAGGAGCATCACACCATGTTCCGTCAGCAGCAGCCCCCAATCCACCAGCAATTGCGACATCCACGGTAGATCCTGGCCAGAGTCGGCATAAATGGCGCTGAACTTTGGCACCACATAGCCGAGCAAAAACACAATCACCAAGCCACCCACCATCAGCAACAGCACGGGATAAATAGACGCGTTGACGATTTTTTTCTTAATCGTGTCCAGCTGCGCGTAATAAGCAATGTAACGCTCAAGCGCCTCCGTTAAATTGCCCGTCTTCTCGCTGGCCCGCACAGAAGCCACATATAAAGGCGGAAACACCGACGGCAAACGCTCCAGCGCCACCGAAAGTGTCAGCCCCTCCTGCAAATAAGCCAGCACCGTACCAATCACCTGCTGAACTTCAGAGCGCTGTTCTTTCTCGTTCAATGCCTCCATCGCCTCGATCAAGCTCAAGCCCGCGCGCAGCAAGGCCAGCAACTCCTGACTGAACAGCGGCAACGAAAAACTCGCTTTACGATGCCACAACGGCCCCCATTGAAAGCGCGCAGAAGAAACTCTCAGCACCGTATAACCATCGGCCTCCGCCCGCGTTCGCGCTTCAGCTTGGCTGGCAGCTTCCAGATTGATCACGGCAATCTTGCCGTCAGCCAGCAAGCCTTTTATTTCAAACTGCATTGTTTAAAGCCCATCTCAACAATCAAATTTCTGCCAGTTTGTTGCATATCACCGTCCCCTCAAAGGATAAATATCTACACAACTCCCTCTCCCTCAGGAAGAGGGTTGGGGTGAGGGGTGTTTAAACATCGGTATACTTGTTCCAGTACAACATCTAGCTTATTCAAAATTTCATGATCCCAGAATCGCAGAACTCGATAGCCCATTTTTTCAAGATCACGAGTGCGACTCGCATCTTTGGCTACTGTTAGAATATGTTGCCCACCATCCATCGGCTTCTATGATCAACTTGGCTTCAAAACATACAAAGTCCACAATGTACGGCTCAATCACTACCTGGCGCCTAAATTTGAATCCCGCCAAGTTACGTGAACGCAAGTGCTGCCATAACATTCGCTCAGCATCAGTGGCCTGACGGCGCATAGCTTGAGCGAGCTGTTTCATAATTTCGATCCCCTCATCCTAACCTTCTCCCGAAGGGAGAAGGGACTAAAATCGCTTTTTCGACAAGCCATTAATAACTACCAATTCACAACATCAGCATTGTCGCCATCGCCACCCGGCAAGCCATCTTTGCCATACGAATACAAATCAAACTCCCCATGATCGCCCGGCTGTTTATAGAGGTAAGCTTTTCCCCACGGATCAGGTGGCGCAGCCTTTTTCAAATACGGCCCCGCCCAGCGCGGATCGTTATCCGGCTTGGTAAATAAAGCCGTCAGGCTTTGTTCGGTAGTCGGGTAATGGCCAGTATCAAGCCGATATTGATCCAGTGCTTTTTCCAGCGCATCAATCTGCGCCCGCGCTGCCTTGGTTTCTGATTTTCCCACTTGAGCAAAATATTTCGGTGCTACATATCCAGCAAGCAAACCGATAATCACCATTACCACCAGCAGCTCCAACAGAGTAAAGCCGGAGGTTTTGCGAACTTCAAACGTCATCTTGATATCCCGGGACAAATTAAATTTTAGTTAATAATCTTCTATAATGGCTTGTTGAAAAACACCCTGAGAGAGTAGGGACTCAAATCACTTTCCAGCAGGCTGCTAATCATTATTGTTGTAACCCTTTTACTGCTTGGGAGGCGCAGCGGGCGATGGAAACCAAAGCGAGAATTTTGTTCTATAGCTGCGTATTCCCTGAATGTACGATCAAATATTTTATGCACGACGGATTGGCTGGCTGAACGAAAAAAGCCGGGCATTGCTCGCTGCCAAACTAATTAAAGAACCACTCCCCTCGAAATTGTTTTTTAGCCGCTATCGCAGCCGCTTTTTTATTGTGTGTATTGTAGCATGGTGCTTAACGCAAAAAACAAAAGAAACTTAACTAGAACCTATCTCAAAATTGAAATGCTGCTCAAAATTAATTGGGTGCCTTTTTCGCAAATGCCGCTAATTTCCCCCTCTCCCTCAGGGAGAGGGCTGGGGTGAGGGGGAGCCCCTCATCCTAACCTTCTCTGAGGGAGAAGGAATCAAAAGCTTTTTTAACTGACCCTGGCTGAGGTTGATGCGTCCCACTAAAAACGAAGAGCCATTTTCAATGGCCTGATCCTTCCTGCGTCAGCAAACGTGTGGCTGTTCGCTTCTTGTTAAACCGGGGCTGCTTTCATTCGCCGTCAGGGGCTTGATCAGCCTAGCTAGTTTTGAGAAAACGGGGGGGTAGGAATGTTATTGCTTAAAAGGTATCATGCACTATGAACGATACCCTATTAAGTATCATTTTCTTGACAAATTAGCCGATATCTAATACGATATCACTAATTAAATCTGATTACTTATAAGATATTACTCATGGAGTATTCCATTCAGCCCCTGCTGGCCGTTCTCAAAGTAGCCCGTGAGCAAAAAGGCCTAAGCCAACGGGCATTTAGCGCTGAGATCGGTGTGCCGCAGGGGCGCTTGTCCAGAATTGAAAATGGAGCGGTGGACGTGCGTCTTTCCAGTTTGCTCGATATTGCACGAGCGTTGGATCTTGACCTCATGCTCGTGCCGCGCCAGCTGGTGCCTGCCGTCGGCGTACTGGTGAACCAGACGCTCGCGCAGGGTGCCGCTGGGAGCAGCGGCATGCTGGCTGGAGAAGAAAAAGAAAGTTCTCCGGCGTTGCCCGCATATCGTTTGGACGAAGAGGATAAGGCCGACGATGTCTGAGATCATTGCCCTTGAGGTTTTGCTGCACGGCAATGTGATCGGCACGCTTACCCGATTACCCGGTGACCGCATTTTGTTTGCATTCGATCCCGGCTATATCGAAGATCCGGAGCGTCCGACACTCAGCCTCTCCTTCAAAGATCAGATGGGCGGCCTGATCACTGACATCCGCCCTACTCAAACACGGCTGCCACCCTTTTTCGCAAATCTGCTGCCCGAGGGCGCGATGCGTGACTACTTGGCACGCCGCGCCGGGGTAAATGAAAAGAGAGAATTTTTCCTGCTATGGGCGCTGGGTCACGATCTGCCCGGCGGGCTGACTATTCGGCCGCTGCAGGGGCAGAGCGTGTCGCCTGCCGCAGGCGGGGATGATCGCAAAGACCAGTTCGATGACGCCACGCAAGCAGCGCTCCGTTTTTCACTGGCTGGCGTGCAGCTCAAGTTCTCCGCAGTCATGGGGGCAGCCGGAGGGCTTACCATTCCGGCGCAGGGAGTGGGTGGCGACTGGATCGTCAAACTTCCTTCCCTAAAGTTCGAGGGCGTGCCGGAAAACGAATTTGCGATGATGACATTGGCGCACCGGATCGGCATCAACGTGCCCGAGGTCAAGCTTGTTGAACTCAGAGATATCGCTGGCCTGCCCGAAGGCATAGGCCGGATAAAGGGTTCCGCGCTCGCCGTTAAGCGGTTTGATCGCACCGCGGAGGGCATGATTCACATGGAGGATTTTGCGCAGATCTTTAGCGTGTATCCTGAAAGAAAATACGAACGTGCGAGCTATCGCAATATCGCCGAAGTGATATGGGCGGAGATCGGGAATGAGGGTATCGCCGAGTTTATCCGGCGCTTGATCTTCAGTGTCCTGATCGGCAATGCGGACATGCATCTCAAAAACTGGAGCCTGATCTACCCCGGCAAACGCCATGCGGCACTGTCGCCCGCTTACGATTTTGTCTCGACTATTGCCTGGATCAATGACGACAGCATGGCCTTGAGTCTTGTGAGAACAAAGAAAATGTCAGAGCTTTCCCGCGACACGCTCGCCTTACTGGCCGCCAAGGCGCGTCTGCCCGAACGACTGGTACTAAATGTGGCCAAGGAGACGGTCGAGCGATTCATGGAATCCTGGCCACGAGAACGTGGACACCTGCCGCTAAGTACATTCATGATCGAAGCGATCGACACACATCTGGCCAAAATCGCGCTTGTCAGAGAATTGTAAAGACTTGAAAGTTCGTTGGGCTGAATGAAATGAAGCCCAACATTGTGACTAATTTTGATATAGCTGGCGATGTGGCGGGAGGTTTGGTTTGAAATGTTGGTATCGGTATGTGTATTGATTGATGCCGATCACAGTGAATGTTTTGCAGATGAAGTGCATGAAGAGAACTTGATCATTCTCAGCAGCTATCGTCACTAAAACAGACGCGCAACCCCGCCCGCCCCAAATTATTTTTTGGCCTCTATTGCAGCCGTATCCTAATTGTGTTTATTATGCCATGACCTTTCAACATGGCACCAAAATAAGCCGAAAAGGCGAAGATTAAATACATGTTTATAAGTTGGCAGAGCCGCTTAACTATTGAGTGTCATGGTCTGTCATCAAAGTGAGGAATCAAGCAAAGGCGTCATTAGGCTTGGTTTTGAAAAAGAAAAACAATGAGAGATCGGATTAGGGCGGATGAGGGTCTGCCACATATCTCCATAAATGATTAATCAATAACTTAGATGTTGTCGCCGTGAGGCGGCAGCTCATAGCGCGTGCTTGTGCGCTGTAAAATTTTTTGTCTGAAAATCGGTGGCCTTGTTAGAAATCAAGGTCAAGTAGTTGGAATATTAGAATTCAATAATGGAGTGCAGGTACCTAAACCGCTTAGGCCCGCCTCTAAAAATAACAATCAAGAGTGGGGATCAAGGATGTTTGCACGTAAAAGCCTGTTGTTCATTGGACTGTCTATTCTTGCCAGCCTGGCGCAAGCAGCAATGGATGGAGCCACTCCCGCAAGCTTCGCAGTCAATGCAAATGGCTCGGCTACCTACACAATCCCAATCCAGGTTCCGCCAGGTTTCAACGGTATAGAACCCAAACTTGCCATTATTTATAACAGCCAGCAAGGTAATGGTCTGCTCGGGGTGGGCTGGTCGCTGTCCGGGCTTTCAGCAATCTCCCGCTGCCCGGGCACCATCGCAGTCGATGGTGCCCGCAGTGGTATTGATTTAACTGCCGAGCGTTTTTGTCTGGATGGGCAACGGCTGATTAAATCTGCAACAGGAACAGGCTACAACGAATATCGTACCGAGATTGATTCCTTCTCGCGTATCCGTGCCTACTTTACGGGCTCAGGAACCAGCACAGCAATTAATCCTGATTACTTCAAAGTGTGGACCAAATCAGCGCAGATTCTCGAGTATGGAAATACATCAGGAAACACCTCAAATTCAAAAATACTCATGGGGACTTCGGCGCTGACCTGGGGCCTCAACAGGCAACAAGATATAAGAAAAGACGCAGGCGGAAATGATGTTGCGGGCAACTTCCTTAATGTTACCTATGCCACGACTTCAGCGTACATTCCCAACAGCACCCAAGCATTTGGCGCAGGCGTGCTTTATCCAACAAAAATCGAATATTCAGCAGCACCATATTCAGGTTTCACCCCAGTATTACGCTCGGTTGAGTTTGTCTATCAGACGCGTACCGACAATAAAAATACCAAATATGTGGCGGGTTATAGTGTCCTGACGAATGCCTTGTTGGATAAAGTGGTCACCAAGTATTCCGGTACCACTGTTCGCTCCTATGACCTTGATTACGAAAATGAAACCACAGGCGCCGCCCGCTCGCGACTAACTAATGTATATGAAGGTGGAACCGACAGCGTCAATTTGACCAAACCGATTTCAATTGTCTGGCGGGCAAGCTCAAATGCAGCGCCTGCAATGGCGAGCGCTGGTACTCAGGCAGTAGCGACCGCATCAGGCAAGACATACGCCGATCTGAATAAACACATCGATGTAAATGGCGATGGTTGGGTGGATCTGATTACAGCCGATCCGTCTGCCGGGTCTGCAACAGTCTATTTGGCAAAGAGCACGTTGGGGGGGGCAGGTAAGCGCAGGCGTGTTTAATATCGAGTCCGCTGACAAAACGCTGGATAAGTGGAATGAAATCGCTGATCTGAATGGTGATGGAATAGTCGATATTCTCAAGATTTCAAGTACGGGTAGTGCCGCGGTTTATTATGGAAATGGCTCATCATTTTTTCAGTTTGTTTATAATGGAACGTTCACTATCAGCGACACGGCAATAGATGCGCGTGGTTTTCGTTATGCCAATCAGCTCATCGACATGAATGGCGATGGCCTGATGGACATCGTGAACGTGAGTGGGGCCAGTTTTAGTGTTCGTTATGGCCAAATTAGTTCTGGTAATTTTAGTTTTGGCACGGCCCAGCCCAAGGGGGCACTATTGGCTAGCTACGATACTACTTCAGCGGAGGGGTTCCGTAGCAACAACATGTTTGCTGACGCCAATGGTGATGGACTCGTTGATGTAATACGAATGACGAAAACTCAATTAGTTCAGGTCGTTATGGCTAGCCCAGATGGCTCATTTAGTGTGAAAGGGGGATCTCAGCTGTTGTCGAAGTCTAATTACATTGGTGCCACTAATGGGCAATATCCCACCTTTACCAATCAGATGGTGGATGTGAACGGCGATGGCATTTTGGATATTGTGAGTATAGGCTTCGATGCCTCTGATTTCACCAAGACGAATTCCGCACATTTTGTTAAGAAACAATATTTCTATTTTGATGGAGCTAATAATCTTGCATGCCCTAATCCAGATGGAACTCCTTTTACGACGAAGGATATAAACCATAAATACGCAAGCTCGCCTTACGGCAGCGATCCAAAATGTCAACAATATTATGGTACTAACTTTAGTTATGTGCCTGCCAACCGCGTTTACTATTATTACACAGATGACTATACCGTTAATAATAATGTTAATGTAGCAATTGGTACTGGGGATGGTGGCTTTGTTAATGTCGGAAAAAGTATAAACGTCATTGAGTTAGCGGGTATGAATATCATTCCCGCCGATGTAAGTTCTACATGCAATTCGCATGTTGATAATCCGAGTAATGAAACTGCGTTTCAAACGCTTGCCACGATAGATCGGTTTGATGATTCAGGGTGTACTGCAGTAAGTTATAAGTTGGATAATTATAAGGGGTTCACTAATAACAACCAGTTCGCCGACATCGATGGTGATGGCTTCGTTGATATTGTCAGTGTGACCGGTACCACCATGTATGTCGCCTACGGCGTGGGCGATGGTACGTTCAAAAATCGAGTTTCAATTTCCAATGGTCCTGCAGTCGCGGTTGACTCTGTCGGAGGCTTCCGCGCTTGGAACCAGCTAATGGATTACAATGCCGATGGCATCACAGATATCTTTAGCGTAACAGCGCCCGCTACATCGCCTAGCCAAGGAACGATGTATACCGGTAGTTCATTGATGCCCAGTCTCGTTGAATCATTTAGCAATGGGGTTGATCTCAAAACGACAGTAACATATTCCAATCTCACAAAATATATGGGTGGCCAGTTTGGTGTGGTCGGAGCATATCCGCAGCGATATGTGACGCCGCCCATGTATGTAGTGACACAGCATTCTGAGCAGGATAACAGTCCTGCTCAGAATAGCCGTATCTATGGCTATAATTTCGCGGGTGCCAAAATCGACTTTACGCGCGGCTGGCTGGGCTTTGGGTTCATGGGGCGGGAAGATTTTAACGGTAGTGGCACCTATGAAAGTACTACCTTCCGCCAAGATTACCCCTATATCGGTAAGATCAGTTCGGTGTCGTTGAAAAAGCGAACTTCCACCCAGAAACTCAGATCGGCGGCATACGTTTGGGGTAGCTACCAAGCCCCGAATCAGAACTATCGCATGATATACGAGGCCTCTCATACCGAAGATCAGTATGACGATAACTCAGCGATTGTTAATACGCGTACCACCACGTATCAAGATACGAGTGCAGACGGTGTGCCGTATGATAGCTACGGCAACCCAGAAAAGATTTATGTGACCAATACTAAAGATGCGCACACGAGTACCACAACCTTTAGTAATACCTATCATGCTGACACGGTAACCAATGTTCTCGGGTTGCTGAAAACGCAGGATGTAACCACGACCCAGGTGACGCCAGAGGGTGGCTCAGGGAGTAGCAGTGCCCATCGCGAGTTTGACGCAGCGGGCCGTTTGACACTGGAACAAGCGAATTCCGCTGATCCGCTCACGCTTAAAAAGCAGTACACCTATCACGATTTTAATATGGTGAAAGATGAAACGGCCACGGGTTGGGATGGCAGCTATGATGCGAGTGGCAATACGCCTACTGGGACAAATAAGACGCGTACGACGTCGTACGACTATACGGGCTTAAACAACGCCCGTTATTGGATCAAAACGACCAAAACCACCGTGGGTGCAACGACTCATGACGATGCTATGCAATATGATGGTTACTGGGGTGTGCCCGATGAACGCACCACGCCAGACCTCATCAAAACCAAATGGGGTTACGATGCGCTCGGTCGGGTGACGGGCGAAACGCGATATAGCGGTAGTACCAGTCCGATTACAACCAGCACAACGTACAGTGCGACCTGTCCGACAGGTGTGGTATGTGCCACCAGTGCCCGCATGGTTGTCACGGTTACCGTGCCAGGCCAAGGGATAACGGTTAAACAAATCGATGCTCTGGGTCACGAGGTACGCACCGCAACGCAAAATGCGGCAGGCACGTACACCTACGTTGATACTGAGTACACGATAGCCGGCATTATCTCGCGTGTCTCTGAGCCCTATACCACTTCCGCGGCTCAATGGACAACCTACACGAATCTGGATGCGTATTCACGCCCGCAAACCGTAACTTCTCCCAACGGTTTGGTGGTGACCACCACACGGCAGAACGCTGGCTATACGACACTTGTAAATCGAACCACCACGGATCAACCGAGTACCGCCACCACATACCTTCGTGACAGCCAAGGCAATGTCGTGGACGTTACCGATGCCAAAGGTGGTCAGACCCATTACACCTACAAACCATTCGGCCTGGTGACACAAATCAAGGGTGAACTCGGTAAAACGGATGCCAGCGCCATCAGCACCATGGGTTATGACGTGTTTGGCAACAAACTTAGCCAAAACGACCCTGATTTGGGTAATTGGCTTTATCGTTACAATGCTTTTGGCGAAGTCGTTTGGCAAAAAGACGCCAAAGGCCAAATCACCGGCTATGAATACGACGAACTTGGCCGTCTGAAAAAGCGCACAGAAGTGGGAACAGGTGCCATCACTAGCTGGAGTTACGATACCGCCGGTAAAGGTTTGCTGGACAGTATTGTGCGCGCCGGTGTCACCGTTAGCTACGGCTATGACGCCAAGAAGCGACCAACGACCGTCACCACCAATAACGGTACCAACTATATCGTGACCACCGCCTACGATGACGCCAATGATCGTGTGGATACGCTCGAATACCTCACAGGTGTTCCCGAAGCACTTAAAGTAAAGTATGGCTATTACAACAATGGCTTGTTGAAAAACATCACCGAGGTAGCGACCAGCAAACTTCTGTGGCAGGCCGATACCTATACCGAACGCAATCAGGTCAACACTGAAAACTGGGGCACCAGTGGCGTTGCCAGCACCCGTGGCTACGATCCTGCCACCGGGAAGCTGACCAGCATCGTTACTAACAAAGGCATTAACGCCCTCCAAAATCTCGGCTATACCTATTTCATGTCGGGCAATCTCTGGAAACGCAACAACACCCTGGCCGGAGTCTCGGAGATATATAGCTACGATGCGCTCGATCGGTTGACGGGCGTTATCCCCAGCAATGCCGCCGCGATCAGCTATGAATATGATCTCGAAGGCAACATCAAGTACAAGAGTGGTGTCGGCACTTATACCTATGGTGCTGCTAACACCCGTCAGGATCCTATCACTGGCAATTTTACCGCCAAGGCCGGTGCGCATGCGGTCACCGGCATCAGTGTTGCCTCGGTAGCGCCGTATAGTAACAACGACATCACGAATACCGTGAATCAGATTATGGAGCGTAGCACGACCGGTGGCGTTAATTGCCAGAATGACACGGCGATGAACGTCCTCGACGTCCTTTGCATGTACAAACGTAACGCCGACATTAGTGCCGGTGGTGTAAGTACCACCTACACCTATGATGCCAACGGCAACGTACTCACCGGCAACGGCCGCACGTATACTTATAACTACTTCAACAAACCGCTCACCATCAGCGCCACCGGCAACAGCACCAGCTACACCTACGACCCCGATGATCAGCGCCTCACCAAAAACGTCAACAACGGCGCCAAGGTCACCACCTACATCGGCAAGCTGTATGAAAAAACCGTCAGCGGCGCCACCACCGAACACCGCTACTTCATCAGCGCCGGAGATCGGCTCGTCGCCCAGATCAACACGGTCGGCGCCACCAAGACCTACTACAACGTCCACACCGACATGCTCGGCTCAGTCGACGTCATCACCGATGCCAGCGGCGCCAAAGCCAGCGACATCAGCTTTGACGAATTCGGCGACCCACGTCCCGGCAACTGGGGCACTGGCGCGCCTAGCCTCAGCATGACCAGCCGCGGCTACACCGGCCACGAGACAGACGCCGAATCCGGCCTCATCAACATGAACGCACGCCTGTATGACCCCGTCATCAGCCGCTTCGTCAGCGCCGACACCGTCATGGATGACATGTTCAATGCCCAGAACCTGAATCGGTACAGCTATGTGCGGAATAATCCGTTTGCCTATACGGATCCGACGGGGCATGTGCCGTACCTAAATGGTAATTTCGATAATTATTATGTGCCGTCGGTAACTCAAATGGCGGGTACGTGGTCCAACAACATCAGTCTCTCGGGTTACAGTTCCAGTCCGATGATCTATATGCCAAATACGCAACCGTTCAATGGCGTTGGTTCGGAAACGGGGAATCCAAATACTGGGGCTATTGTCTTTCAGTTTGCTACGCAGCAGCAAAATTATCAGCAGATGACGCATGAATCGCCAAGTGCGGCGCCGGAATCCGTTATTGCATTCAATGATTATGTTGAACGTGTTGTAACTGGTCAGGTGTTTAAGAATAATGTTGACAAATTGTATTCCGATCTCACAAGCGGTGATCCGGCATTATTGATGAATGTATTGCCGATTGGACGTGCGGCTCGGATAGCGGAAACGGTTGAAGCAAAAGCGTATTCAACTTTATTTGAAACAGAACTTAAGACCAGTTCATATCCCAGAGTGTCTCGGCAACGGCATTTTCAGGAGTCTAATGAAAATCTACTGCGCCAAATGGAAGGGGATTCTGAATTTGCAAGTATGATGCAGAATTCAGGCGTGAATTTGTCGCGGACTTCAACTGGGCTGGCTCCACGCAAGCCACCAGAAAACTTTACATGGCACCACGAACAGGAGTCTGGAGTAATGAGATTGGTACCAAAAGAGCAGCACACGCCAGGCAGTTCATTTTGGAATGTATTACACCCAGAAGGTAAAGGTGGTTGGTCAATATGGGGTAAACAATGACATTACTTGATGCGATAAAAGTTCTAGATAAACTAGATGAAAATCTTACCATTTATGCTCAAGCGCCGTGGGAGTTATCGTCCAATGTGTCTATCGAGTTAGAACCCGATGATGGAAGTTTGCCAATGTCCGCGGATGAAAATTCACACGTATATTTCTTAGAGGTTTTTATTGCTAAGGAGTTTGTTGATGGATGGATATCTAGTTTAGGCAAGCGGCCTTCAGACGAGGAAATCTGCAAGAGACTGATTTCTTACGCGATAAATGATGCATAACCCATAACGTTGGTTTGTAACGCGGTAACGTAATGGAATGGACGCCCACTTTCTAAAACGGCATCTAAGTGCCAAAGCAAGCGTAGCCCGGATGGAATGAAATGGAATCCGGGGAACGGATGTGATGAACATGCGGGTTGATACGAACACGAACGGCATTATGGGGTGCGGAATGATATCCCGGATTTCGCTGCGCTGCATCCGGGCTACCTTGATGTTTTTTGATGGCGTGTAATCTGGATGAAATGAAATGGAATCCGGGGATATAAACGACGGGCGGTAATGATGGTCGCCTATCGACGCAGCCGTGTGGCGGGAGGAACCTATTTCTTCACGGTCACGTTACGAGACCGCGCATCGCGGCGGTTGGTGGAACATGTGGCCGAATTGCGCGAGATTATTCGTGTTGTGATGCGCGAACGGCCGATGAACATCGACGCCATGGTGGTGATGCCGGATCATCTGCACGCGGTGTGGACATTGCCGCCGGGAGACGAAGACTATGCGGGGCGCTGGCGGATGATCAAATCCCGCTACACACGTACCCTTGCCCGGGCGGGTGTGGAAATGATGCGCAACGAAAAAGGCGAATACGACCTGTGGCAACGGCGGTACTGGGAGCATACGGTACGTGATGAAAAGGATTTGGAGAGGTGCGTGGATTATATCCATTACAACCCAGTGAAACACGGCTGGGCGAAACGGGTAAACGAATGGCCCTATTCGACGCTCCATCGCTATGTGCAAAAGGGTATCTATCCGGTTGACTGGGCGGGCGCGGTTAACGAACCGAATGAAACTTATGGCGAATGAACCCCGGATTCCGTTTCACTCCATCCGGGCTACGCTTGTTAAATTGAACGCAATCACAAAACATGACGTTAAGGTGAGAAAAATGATTAAAAAAATACTTCTGGGGATGAAACGCGTACCGGCTATTCTGCTGATATGGATGATCGGGCAGGCGGCCTACGCTATCCCTGGATACACGATCACCAGCAGCGTCACCAACTACCCTTATGTGGATGTCACGGTCGAGCTTACCAATAACGCCACCACTGCAAACTACAACCCAATCGCCGGCCTGCAATTCGATTTGTTCTACCCCGCATCTACCTTGCAATATGTATCGGTAACCCCCGGTGCTTTGGTCTCGCCATTAACGAATAGGGATCAAAATGCAGCAGCGCAGAACGGATCGGCATTGCGGGTGATGATGTATTCGCAAGCGAATGCCAGCATTGCGCCCGGTAGTTATGGCCAGGTCGCCGTAGTCAGATTTAAGAAAATTGGAGTCACAACTGCTTCGCCATTCACCTTGCTTTATTCAATATCGGGAGACCCAACGGCTAATTCAGTGGCAGTGAACGCTGATTCAGTCACCACCAGCTTTAACTGGGGGCCAGATACTGATAGCGATGGCACGCCCGATACCTGGGATGAAGATGATGACGGCGACGGCATGCCAGACATCTGGGAAAATAAATACAGTGCGATACCGGGTGGCGCAGCTGGGTCCGGATTCAATTCATTAAGCCCGCAAACAGGGACTAGTTTTGCAGTCAGCGCCGACTACGATGGCGACACGCTAACCAACCTTGCGGAATCGCAAAAAGGCACTAATCCATTCCTTCAGGACACTGATGGCGATGGTGTAAATGATAACCTGGACATAAATCCACTGTTGGATAACAAATTGATTCCGGCGATTATCTCGATTATCAACTCCTTGTTGCTGAACTAGTGGGTTGTTGAAGAAGGGTGTAAATCATGAAATCGCTAATTAAGGTAGCAATTCTTTTGGGTTCAATGGCGTCATCAGTCGTATTTGCGGCTAGTGGCTCGTGGACAGGTACTCTTTTGGGTACTTATTGGGACGCAAAAAGAGTTGGGGCTGGCGTAGGCGGATTAACAGGTACTGGTTGTCCACTGCAAGGTCTGATGATCTATGACGGAAATGTTCCCGGTAACACCGATTTGGCAGCTGTTGCCAGTAGCTTGGATGTTGCGTACACCACGGGTAAAACGATAACGATTTGGTATAACGGCTGTACTGCGAGTGGCCATCCTGCGATTACTAATATACAGGTGGGTGTGTTTAATCATTTGGGAAATTAATTTTCGATTGGTGAATTTGGCTGAAGCACAAAGCCCAACATTTGCGGGTGATGATGGATGTGAGAGAAGTGGTATGTATTGGATAGCATAGTGCGATTAGCTATGAAAGCGATTTAAAAAGAAACAGTCGTTTCCTGTTTGACAGCTGTAGAACAGAAGTGTAGAGGATAAATGATAATGAGATATTTGGCTCTCGCCGGAATAATTATGCTTTTACCCATTGCCGCGAATGCTGCAAATGGGTCGGCAACGTTTACTGTGAATTTTGTTGGCGCTGACTCAACTGCTGATCCAAACACTGTGGTACGAGATATGCCAAATGTTATGTTCGACAGTACCGTCCAGTTGGGTGCTTGTCCTTTGGTTGATGGCATGGTCTATTTCGAAAGTATTGGAGCGGATACAAAAATCTAGACACTCTTGTTGAGCGCAAAGGTTAGTGGCAGGCCCGTGAAGATATATTGGGATGATAACTTCCGTAATACACGAGGATATTGTTTGGTTAAAGCTGTAGAGCTGCACTAGCGAGTCCGGTGGCACGAGGCCCAACGTGAGTTCGTCGTTCACGTCTTGGTCAATCCGGCCGCCCGTGGGGGCGTGGTGTGTATTGGTGGGTGTAGGAAATCGCGCTCCGACTTTGATTGTGTTTATTACGAGGTGAGAAATGAAAAAATTGATAGGGCTTGTTATTGTTATGTTTTCTGTTAATTCATATGCTGGCTCTGCGGCTAGCGGAACAATCAGTAGCCCCTCCTTTTTTAATGATGGACAGGTGGTTGTATATACGAATGGCGCAAGAACTGGATATCCATTATCGTCACCATCATGTAGTGGTGGCAACCCATCTGCCTTTGCGTTTGATGGAAAAACCGCAGAAGGGAAGGTGCTGCTAGCGGGCCTATTGTCTGCATATACTACAGGAAAACAAGTAGCAATAATTGGCACCGGTTCTTGTCCGGTATCATTTACCAATATGGAAGCAATTAGCTATTTCTACATCACAAATTAAATAAAAATATTAAACCAGCAGCCTTGTTACAAAACACGGCCGGAATATTGGAATGAAAACGTTGAGACTGATTTTGGTATGGCTGGTGGTATGGTGGGAACTTTTCAGGAAATGATTAAATGGATCGATGTCATGGTTTTGTCGCTTATTGATTTTGAGGGTAACTGAGAAATATGAAAAGATTAAAGATAGTCGTCATATTAATTCTTTTGGCGTCCGCGCCATCATTGCAAGCTGGGGCAGGCTATACCGCTTGGGCTGTTCCATCGCAGATAATAACAACCAATGATGGGATGTTAATTGTAGGCGCGTTTGGTAATCCTGGTGGATGTGGAAGTAACTATGGGGTAATCGTTCAAAACACTGCTTCTGAATATAATTTTATTAAAGCAACGGTTTTGGCGGCGCTCATGGGCGGTAAACAAGTACAATTTTATATTTACGATTGCTATAACGGGTACGATAATTTGAATCTTGGCTTGGTCTATCCATATCGATATATATCAATAAAAAACTAAGCAACTGTACTCCGGATGAAGTGAAATATAATCCTGGATAGGCGGTGGAATAAACGATAGCTCTCTTGGTTCCGCTGGCTTGGTTCCGAGTCTATCAGGGATCGGATCGGAACTATGCTCAATTGTCGTGCATGTCGCAGCGGTCGTCAGCGGGCGATGGGTGTGGAGGATAAACATAGGAGGGTGAGGTGAGATTGTGTGCCGCCCCTGATTGTTGTTGATTGCTTTATTACATATGCTGAAATGATAGAATATGAATTTTCTTAGTAATTCTTTAGTGAAACGAATCCTAGGCACGGTAATATTGGCGCTAATATCAATGTCCTCAAGCGCAGCAATGTATGAAACTGATATTAAGCTAATTCGTTCTTGGGGGGCGGGTAATTTTACATTTCAAACATCAGCTAACAACACCTGTAATGGTGCTAGTTTCTGGTGGATATTTGATTCGACGGTCGATAAGGCCTATGCAGTGTTAGTTACAACAGCATTTACAACAGGTAAGAGAGTTCAAATTTGGGATAATGGTTGTGATGGAATTTATGCCAAGATAGGCGATTTCAGAGTATTAAAATAATCCAGACAAGATAAGAGTGTAGTAAGTCTGTTCAAGTTCATAGATCCGAAGCCCGCGCAGTAATAATGGTCTGCATTGCCTGGATAAATACTTGAGCTTGTGATGCTGCCCAGCTGCGTTTTTCCGTTCAACTGGATCGCCTGTGTAGTCGGCCGCAAAGCGGAGTTCTTCGTCTTTATAAAGTGTTTTGCCAATCTCTACTGAGAAATGGCCTGTTTTAACGAGGTGGAGGCTGAAAGCAGATATCAAACACGTGTGTGTTCTGATGTTCTCGAGTTGAACAGAGGTGCATTAGAGGCGAGCAATGCTGCACGTGCTGCGTCGAACATGGCGTAATAGGCGCGGTTACATGCACCATCGACATCGCCGGCATCAAGCATACTTTGACTGAAGCCGCCGCTCTAAGTCGGCCGCCAGGGAAACAATGCGTAAGCGAGTGATGGCGGCTGGCCCCCGGGTAGGCTAGGGCCGGATGTTTTGTCGGAATCTGCGCGGACGCAGGACAGCCCGAGTCTTGCCGCCAATTTTTCGCTCCTTTTGGGGACTTGGATGTCCCAAAAGGTTTCGCGAAAAATGGCGGCACTATCACTGGTACACTTAACTGGTACACAAACTCACTTATACATTTGCGTAACTATTTGTTATTCAAAATAATAAGTGATTTGGTGGAGTGTCCCTCCCTCTCCGCCAAATTTACTTTGCTCGAAATTATTTCCAAATTTCCTAACTTTGATTTGTTCTTAAGGGTTCGAACCCTCGGGTCAAACAGTGGTTCGACGACCGAGCGCTAAAGCGCGAGGGCCGGACTGTGCTACCAATAATCTCTTCTCCGTCGATGTTTTTTGAACTGTAATTTAACGTTTGGCCAAAAGGTCAGGATTGACACACAAAATGGTACTTGCCGGTGTGCTGACCTAATGTCCGCGATTGCAATTACCTTATCTCTGGGAGTCTAATTAATTGTAAATATTGTTCAAAATCCTAATTCGCCATCAGGATATCGAATTGAGGGTATCTTAGACAAGGAAGTCTTAAACCTATTATCGTCAGTTGAAGTTTCGTCCCAGTCACTGATATGAAAAAAGGCCGTTTGGCAGGATAAGCCTAATTGGCCAAAACCGATTGATTTAAACATTCTTCTGCAGGCGGTCGATAGTCTGGTAACTAGAGAAAACCTCTACTAATCTGTACATTAGTATGGTTATTATTGAGGCGGATCTGGAGATGTTTTTGTAATCAACGAGAAACATGCTGAGCCTCGCAACCATCAGTAAAGATGCGGCAAGGAGAGTATATGGCTAATGAGTTACGCAAAATTCTTTATGTTGAAGACGAGCCGGATATTCAGGCTGTGGCACAGCTGGCGCTTGAGGCCGTGGGTGGCTTTGAAGTAAAGATTTGTGGTTCCGGGCAACAGGCTTTGCAAAATGCCGTTGCGTTTAACCCCGATCTATTCTTGCTGGATGTCATGATGCCGGGGATGGATGGGCCGACTACCTTGGGTAAGTTACGGGAGATTCCGCAACTGGCCTCAGTGCCTGCAATTTTCATGACTGCCAAAGTGCAGCCACAAGAGGTGGCGCAATTTAAATCCTTGGGGGCGCTCGATGTCATCGCCAAACCTTTTGATCCGATGACGCTGGCCCAACAGATTCGTGATTCTTGGGCCCGGCGGTAGGGGCGGGTTAACGGTAGGGGCGATTCGTGAATCGTCCTTACTCATTCTGGCGCACAGAATTACATCATAACGGAGGATTTCTGAATTTATGCGCATCGGTATTCCCAAAGAAATAAAGGATCATGAATTTCGTGTCGGCGCTACGCCTGCCGGTGTGCAGGCACTTGTAAGCGCCGGACATGAAGTGTGGGTGCAGACCCAGGCGGGTACTGCGATCGGCTTTGATGATGATATGTATCAGGCCGTAGGTGCCAAGATTGTGGCCGGGCCGAAGGATGTTTATGATTGTTCGATGGTCGTCAAGGTAAAGGAGCCGCAGGCCAGCGAATTTCCATTGTTGCATGAAGGCCAGTTGTTATTTACCTATTTGCATCTGGCGCCTGATCCTGAGCAAACAAAAAATCTGCTAAAACAAAAAATCGTCGGCGTTGCCTATGAAACTGTGACCGATGCTCAAGGTGGCTTGCCGTTATTGGTGCCGATGAGTGAGGTGGCGGGGCGGGTCGCTATGCAAGCCGGCGCTACAGCACTGCAAATGATTAACGGTGGTCGCGGCGTGTTGTTGGGCGGTGTGCCCGGTGTTGCGCCGGGTAAGGTGGTGATTGTCGGTGGCGGGATTGTCGGCACTGAGGCGGCGAAGATGGCGCTGGGCCTGGGCGCCGATGTCACCATTCTTGATACCAATCTCAAACGGTTGCGGGCGCTGGATGATTTATTTGGTCCGGCGTTGCGGACGCGTTATTCAGAGGCGCATGCCCTGGAAGAGTTATTGTTGGCAGCGGATTTGGTGATTGGCTCGGTGTTGATCCCGGGGCATGCGGCGCCAAAACTGATTCGTCGTGATCTCGTCAAGCGCATGAAAAAGGGCGCCGTGATTGTCGATGTGGCGATCGATCAGGGCGGTTGCTCTGAAACCTCACGCCCGACTACACATTCGGTGCCTCTGTATATTGATGAGGGCGTGGTGCATTATTGCGTCACCAATATGCCCGGGGCTTGTGCCCGTACCGCGACCATGGCACTTACCAACGCAACTTTGCCCTATGTATTAAAACTGGCCAAGTTGGGGCATGTCGAGGCGTTGCGGCAGGATGTTGGTTTGCGCAATGGCTTGAATGTGTGTCTGGGACAGGTGACCAATCAGGCCGTGGCCCAGGATTTGGGTTATTCTTATGTGACTGCGGAGTCGGCGTTGGGGATTGCTTGACCTGGTCATTATTCACCACAGAGGCACAGAGTACACGGAGTGAGCGCTTAGGCGCTTACTGAAAAATGTTTTATTGTTCCGTCCCTCCGGGAGAAGGTTTGTAGGGGTGGGTTTCAAACCCGCCCCTACTGCTCAATATCGCTGTGTCCTTCGTGCCTCTGTGGTGAATCGTTGCTTTATTTGTAACGCGTCTATCGGCAAAGATCGCGGTTATAGGGGTACAAATGAAAGTTTTTAACGTTCGTTATCGATTCCGATTCAATGATGGCCGGGAAAAAGTTTTTGTTGAAAACTTTCGTGCCGATACTTTGGAACCCATTGGTAAACCCTCCAGGCCTCCGGCGTGGACAGCACTCGAATATCATCGTTGCAGTAATTGTCCACTGAATCCGGCGCAGCAGGCCTATTGCCCCGCTGCGCTCAGCCTGGTGAAACTGATCGAAGAATGCGCCGAACTTGATCCCTTGGAAGCAGTAATATTGGAAGTGACGACGGCGGAACGAGTCGTCACGCTTTCGACGACGGTGCAAAATGGGGTCGGCAGTCTGATGGGGCTGGTGATCGCCGCCAGCGGTTGTCCGCATTCGTCATTTTTTCGCCCGATCGCCCGCTACCATGTGCCGCTGGCCAGCGAGGAAGAAACCATATTCCGGGTTGTCTCCATGTACTTTTTAGGGCAGTATGTGCGCCAACAGGCCAAGCTGGGTGGCGAATTGACGCTGGATGGCCTGTTCGAGGTGTACCGCCAGTTGGAAACGGTCAATAATGGTATTGCCCAGCGGCTGCGGGCCGCAGGTGAGGCCGAGATCAGCGTCAAAACGCTGATGGGATGGGATGTGTTTTCCGGCATGTTTCCCATGCGCACCTCAGAGATTCTTGAGCGCATGAAACTTCTGTTCGCGGCATATTTGAAGTCATCATAAGCAAGTTTTCCGGGTTAATTGCATGTCTGTATTATCCAAAGAAAGTGCTGCAGAAGCAGTCGCGCAGTTGTTCACCATTGCTGACTTTGTGCGTTGGGGCGCCAGCCGTTTCAATGAAGCGGAATTGAGTTTTGGTCATGGCACCAGCAATGCGATTGATGATGCCTTGACGCTGGTGCTGCATGCCTTGCATCTGAAGCCGGGTTTGCCGCCGGAGGCGATGCAGGGACGGCTCACAGAATCCGAGCGCCGGGCGGTGGTTGTCTTGTTAAGCCGGCGTATCAATGAACGTCTGCCTGCACCTTATCTGACGCATGAAGCCTGGTTTGCAGGCCTGGATTTTTATGTCGATGAACGAGTATTGGTGCCACGCTCGCCGATCGCGGAATTGATCGAGAAACAGTTTGAGCCGTGGCTTGATCCGGATCAGGTATCTAGAGTGCTGGATTTGTGTACTGGCGGCGGTTGTATTGCCATTGCCTGCGCCTATGCATTTCCCGAGGCGGAGGTGGATGCCGTCGATATCAGCGACGATGCCCTGGCCGTGGCCGAAATCAATGTCGCGCGTCATCACCTGCAACAGCGGGTATATCCGTTGCGATCCGACTTGTTTTCCGATCTGCCTGCGGGTGTCCAATATGATCTGATCGTCAGTAATCCGCCCTATGTCGATGCGGAGGACATGGCCGCGCTGCCACAAGAATATCATCACGAGCCGCAACTGGGATTGGCGGCGGGGGAGGATGGCCTTGATGTGGTGATTCAAATACTGGCGCAAGCCGCTGATTATTTGAGCGATCACGGTTGTCTAGTGGTGGAGGTTGGCAATAGCGGCCACGCCCTGGTTGATCTCTTCTCCGAGGTTCCCTTCGTCTGGCTGGAATTTGAACGTGGGGGGCATGGTGTCTTTTTATTGACCTGCGAATCCTTGTTAGAACATAGAGATAGCTTTGAACGCGCCCGTTCCCAACGGATGGCAGTTTAACCAGAAGTACCCTAGGCGTAGAAATTCTTTATAATTCGACGATAGGGTGGTTTTAGGAGTGTGCAGTGGATCAATCATTAATCTTCGATCTGGAATTAATCAAACGCTACGATAAATCCGGCCCGCGTTATACCTCCTATCCAACGGCGGTGCAGTTTCATACCGGTTTTGGCGAAGCAGAGTATCGCCAGGTGGCGCAGGCGACCAATAGCGAAGCGCAGCCGCGCCCGTTATCGCTTTATTTCCATATCCCCTTTTGCGATACCGTTTGTTTTTATTGTGCCTGTAACAAGATTGCGACTAAAGATCGTTCCAAGGCGCAGCCATATCTGAATCGCGTTTATAAAGAGCTTGCGATGCAAAGCAAGTTGTTCGATCGCTCGCGTCCTGTCGATCAATTGCACTGGGGCGGCGGTACGCCAACCTTCATCAGTCACGAGCAGATGCAGGAATTGATGCACAAGACACGAGAGAGTTTTACCCTGCGTGATGACGATAGCGGCGAATATTCAATCGAGATTGATCCTCGTGAGGCAAGCCCGGAAACCATCACCCTGTTGCGCCAGCTTGGGTTTAATCGCCTGAGCCTGGGGGTGCAGGATTTCGACACTGCCGTGCAGGAGGCGGTGAATCGCCTGCAAACGGAAGAAGAAACATTTGCTGTATTGCAGGAAGCGCGCCGCACGGGTTTCCGCTCCATCAGCATCGATTTGATTTATGGTCTGCCGCTGCAAACACTCAAGGGATTCGGCAAGACGTTGGACAGAGTGCTGGCGCAGTCGCCGGATCGGCTGTCGGTATTCAACTATGCCCATCTGCCGGAGATGTTCAAACCGCAACGGCGGATCAATGTTGAAGAGCTGCCTTCAGCGGCGGAAAAACTTGAAATCCTGCAAATGGCGAGTGAAAAGCTGGCGGCCGCAGGCTATGTCTATATCGGCATGGATCACTTCGCCAAACCGGAAGATGAGTTGGCGGTGGCGCAGCGTAATGGCCAACTGTATCGCAACTTCCAGGGCTACTCGACGCATGCCGACTGCGATCTGATCGGTTTTGGCGTAACCTCGGTCGGTAAAGTCGGCAATAGCTACAGCCAGAATGTCCGTACCCTGGAAGAGTATTATCACAGTATCGATCAAGGACGCCTGCCAGTATTTCGTGGTATTGCGCTTGATAACGATGATCTGTTGCGCAGGGAAGTGATTACCCAGTTGATTTGTAATTTTGAACTGGATAAACAGGCGATTGCTAAAAAATACAACGTCGACTTTGATGAATATTTTACCGATGCTGCAACAGATCTGCAGCAAATGCAAACCGATGGCCTGATTAAAGTGGATGCGCGTTCAATCCATGTTCAGCCGGGTGGCCGATTGCTGATTCGTAATATTTGCATGGCGTTCGATAAATATCTGCGGCAAGCAACGGAACAGCGATTCTCCAAGGTAATTTAATCTCTTTTCAGTGGCGCGGTTCACCGCCGCGCCAATCTTTTTTCCGGAGCCCTTTCAATGAATAGCTATATCAAGTCAAGTTATCCGCTGTTCAATGATTTACCTTCATCTTTGAAGTTGCTCTACACCATGGTCTTGCTAACACTGGGCTTAGGTTACCTCTTTGCCATGATTCAGATTTATGAAGTGCATGCGGGACGCGATGGCAAGCCCGGATTGTCTGTTCGCGACATACAGATCGCCTATCGTGGCAACAAGTCGGATAGCCGTATCGAAGCGGCAATCAAAGGGCCAATGGCCGGGATGTTGCCCGAGAATGAAAAGGTAGTGATCATCGATTGGGTACAGTCGGGCGCAACCCAGGCAACGTTTGAAAGTACGGTGAAGCCAGTGCTGAAAACGCGCTGTTTAATGTGTCACGACGGCTCGAATCCGCATATCCCGAATCTGAGCGATTTCGATCATGCCAGCCAGGTGGCGGTGATAGATACCGGAGTGAGTATTGGAACTCTGGTGCGCGTATCGCACATCCACCTGTTTGGACTGACCTTCATTTTTGCCTTTATGGGGTTGGTATTCAGTCATGCCTATGTGCGGCGGCAGTGGGTCAAGAACCTGGTCATCATTGTGCCTTTTTTCGCTATTTTCGGTGACGTCCTTTCCTGGTGGTTGACCAAGGTTGCCGATCCTTTTGGATATTTCGTGGTGATGAGCGGTGCAGTGATGGGCTTGTCGTTTGCCTATCAATGGTGTGTGTCGATGTATCAGCTGTGGTTCTTTAAATGTCCTTCGGATGAGGTCTGTGTTCCCTGATCATATTTCCAGCAGGCTGCTAAAGATTTTCCATTGAGCACATGAACCCGCTACAATAGTCGCATGTCTGGCAATACGATTGGCAAACTGTTTACCGTTACCGGCTTCGGCGAAAGTCATGGCCCGGCTTTGGGCTGTATTGTCGATGGTTGCCCGCCGGGATTGGAACTCAGCGAAGCCGATTTGCAACACGATCTCGATCGGCGCAAACCCGGCACCTCGCGTCACACCACGCAGCGCCGTGAAGAAGATAAGGTGCAAATCCTGTCCGGTGTCTTCGAAGGCAAGACCACCGGCACGCCGATTGGTCTGCTGATTCACAACACCGACCAGCGCTCCAAAGATTACTCCGACATCATGGACCGTTTCTGTCCCGGTCACGCCGATTACGTCTATCAGCAAAAATACGGCATTCGCGATTATCGCGGTGGCGGCCGTTCCTCTGCCCGTGAAACGGCGATGCGTGTCGCGGCCGGCGCAATTGCCAAGAAATATCTCAAATCACGTTATGGCATTGAGATTCGCGGTTACCTGGCGCAGTTAGGCCCGATCAAGGCCGAGCAGTTTGACTGGTCAGTGGTAGAACAAAATCCCTTCTTCTGTCCCGATGCGGGCAAAGTGGCAGAGATGGAAAAGTACATGGATGCGCTCCGCAAAGAAGGTAATTCCATCGGAGCGCGGATCAATGTTGTGGCGACAGGCATGTTCCCTGGTCTCGGCGAACCGATCTTCGATCGCCTCGATGCCGACATCGCGTATGCGATGATGTGCATTAATGCAGTGAAGGGTGTCGAAATCGGTTCCGGCTTTGCCGCCGTCGAGCAAAAGGGCACCGAGCATCGCGATGAAATGACGCCACAGGGGTTTCTCAGTAATCACGCCGGTGGCGTGCTGGGCGGAATTTCCAGCGGTCAGGATATCGTCGTCAGCATTGCACTCAAACCCACCTCCAGCATTCGTCTGCCTGGGCGTAGCGTCAATGTGCGAGGCGAGCCGGTGGAAGTGATCACCACTGGCCGCCACGATCCTTGTGTCGGGATTCGCGCCACGCCCATCGCCGAGGCAATGCTCGCCATCGTGTTGATGGATCACGCCTTGCGCCACCGCGCGCAAAATCTCGATGTGCGTTCGGCGACACCGGTAATTCCGGCGAGTCCGATTTCCAAACCCTGAGCGGGGCCTTCGGCTAATGGTGGCAAACGCTTCAGTGCCGTATTGGCGACTGTCGATGTTTTATCTGTTTTTCTTCGCTTCCATCGGCGCCTTTGTTCCCTATTGGACGCTGTACCTCAAGTCGCTCGGTTTCAGTCCGGCAGAGATCGGCGAATTAATGGCCATCACCCTCGCCACTAAAATCGTCGCGCCCAATGTCTGGGGTTGGCTGGCCGATCACAGCGGACGACGAATGCTAATTGTTCGTGTTGGCACCTTCTGTGCGTTGGTCGCATTTAGTGCCGTTTTTATCGGGCAAAGTTATGGCTGGATGGCGCTGGTGATGTGCGTGTTCAGTTTTTTCTGGAACGCCGTCTTGCCGCAATTCGAAGCCACCACCATGCGCCACCTCGGCGCACACTCGCATGGTTATAGCGCGATTCGACTCTGGGGTTCGATTGGATTCATCGCAGCGGTCATGGCGCTGGGGCCAGCGCTGGATAAGTTCGATACCGGATTGTTGCCGCAAGTGATTTTGCCGATGTTGCTGGCGATTTTTCTCGCCAGTCTGTGGGTGCCCGAAGAACGTGAATCCCCCATTGCCCATCATCATGGTTCGATTTTGTTGGTCTTGCGGCAACCGCCGGTGTTGGCGCTGTTGGGTGTCTGTTTCCTGATGCAGTTGAGTCACGGGCCATATTACACCTTTTTCACTATTTATCTCGAAGATCATGGTTATAGCCGCAGTTTGATCGGCCAGCTCTGGGGGTTGGGGGTGATGGCCGAAATCGTAGTGTTTTTGTTCATGGCGCGATTGATGCCACGTCTCGGTGCACGGCGGCTGATGATAGGGAGCCTGGGGCTGGCCAGTCTACGCTGGGTGTTGATCGCCTTATTTCCTGACCAGCTGGCGATCATCCTCTTTGCCCAGGTTTTGCACGCCGCCAGCTTTGGCGTCTGCCACGCAGTGGCCATCCACCTGATCCATCGCTTGTTCGTCGGCCGGTTTCAGGGGCGTGGCCAGGCCCTCTACAGCAGCCTCAGTTTCGGTGCTGGCGGGGCGGTGGGGAGCTTTGGCAGTGGCTATGTCTGGAGCCACAGCGGACCCGCGGTGATGTTTCTGATCGCGGCCGGGGTGAGTGCCGTGGCCTGTGTCGTGGCCTGGCGCTATTTGACTGAACCTGGCCATGAAGATTGACGCCATTGTTTCCGTTGACGAGCTTATCCTCGCCGGGTATCATGGCGCCCTTTACGCCAGTAGCATGCCGCAAGGCGACGAAGGTGCGAAATCGGGGTATAGCGCAGTCTGGTAGCGCGCCTGTTTTGGGAGCAGGATGTCGGGGGTTCAAATCCCTCTACCCCGACCAAATTCCGGATTGGTGTGGTAAGCGCCAGGGTCGGGTTAGCGTCGGAAGCGGGTAAGTCTGCGAACCACGCGCCCGTAGCTCAATTGGATAGAGCATCGGCCTTCTAAGCCGAGGGTAGCAGGTTCGAATCCTGCCGGGCGCGCCATCTTCTTCCGGTAGCGGTTTCGACTACTTCAGGCAACAAGGTATCGATGGTGGGCGTAACTCAGTCGGTAGAGCCCCGGATTGTGATTCCGGTTGTCGTGGGTTCGATCCCCATCGCTCACCCCATCTTTTGGGCCGTTAGCTCAGTTGGTAGAGCAGCTGACTCTTAATCAGTTGGTCGCAGGTTCGACCCCTGCACGGCCCACCAATTTTCTCGCAAGTAGTGGTTCCCTCGCGTTTTACTCGAATGCTATGCTGTCGGTGTCGCGGCGCTGTCGCGCTTCAGCTCAGCAGGCACGGATGGCCAAAGATAAATCGAAAAACAGTTCCGGATCAGTCGCCCGCTCATCGCACCATCCGGCGGAAATCGCTTTTATTGAAGTATTGCAAGCCATCGCGCATGCGGCGAGTGAAATGCAGGATGCCGAGGAAATCACGCGTCTCTGTCAGCAGTGGGTAGATCATCTGCAACATGGCAAGCAACCCCCGACAGAAGTGGACTCGGTAACGCCCGCCTGGGATCACGCGCGCGATTTTGCCATCAAATTACTGCGCCGCGAACATGATTACACCGTCACGCGGCTCGGTGATTTCCGGCAAATGATCTGGGTGGTGATTCAGGGTTTGCGGGAAGCATTTCGCGACGAGCAAAGTTCAGATCAGGAAGTGACCGTGCATCTGGATCGGTTGCGCAATGCAGTGGAAACCGACTCCATCGACGAGTTGCGCAATGAAGTGGTGGCGGCCGTCGTGATCATCGCCCGCACGCTGGAAGATCGTAAACGGCGGCAGCGTATGCAGTTGGAGGAATTGGGTGCACAGCTCACACGCATGCGCAGTGAACTGTTGCGTGCGCAACAGGAAATGGCGCTTGATCCGATGACGCGCCTCTATAACCGATCCTCGTTCGATGAATTGCTGGGCAAGACTATTCAGCTCAGCTTGTTTTCCGGCCAGACAGCCTGTCTGTTGCTGATTGATGTCGATTATTTCAAAAAAATTAACGATACCTGGGGCCATAGTGCGGGTGACCGGGCCATCCTGGCCGTGGCCGAGGCATTGCAAAAAACATTTCCGCGCAAAGGTGATTACGTCTGCCGTTTTGGTGGCGACGAATTTGCCGTCATCCTGCAGGATACGCATCTCAACGATGGTGAGATGCTCGCTAAGCGCGTCCTGGCCGTGATCAAGGCCGTGGATCTCGGTCTCGAGGAGGGGACAGCGATTCCGCTATCGATATCGATCGGGGTGGCAGAGCTGGCAAAGGGGGATGAGCCTCGTGACTGGATCAATCGCGCCGATCAAGCCCTGTATCAGGCCAAGCGAGCGGGGCGGGGGCGCGTTGGGTGTGGGGAAAAATGATGTTTTGCCCAAGGCGTGCAGCAGTGACAGAAATTTGCCGCTCGGGGTTACCCCGCGAGCGTCTATCTGTATAATACAGACCACCCATAGAGCGGTATCAAAGGTTGATTGCGAAAGTGGCGGAATTGGTAGACGCACTGGATTTAGGTTCCAGCGGGCTAGCTCGTGAGAGTTCGAGTCTCTCCTTTCGCACCATTTGATAACTGCCAATTCTTTAGTAATCACAAATTCATCGAATGTTGGCCATCAGGCCCTGAGGAATGAACATGCAAGCATCAGTGAAGTCAGTAGAAGGTTTGGAGCGTCGTTTGACGCTGGAAGTCCCCGCCGAGCGCGTTGTGCAGGAAGTGGAGCAACGCCTGAAGTCGATGGCCGGACGTATCCGGCTGGCAGGTTTCCGTCCGGGCAAGGTACCGCTCAAGGTCGTGAAGCAGCATTACGGTGCTCAGGTGCGGCAGGAAGTCGAAGCCGATCTGACCAGTCGTGCGTTTTACGAAGCGGTGCAGCGCGAAAATCTGCGTCCTGCGGGCGCCCCCAAGTTGGAGCTGAGCGCTTCCGGTGACGATAAATTGTCCTTCACTGCAACCTTTGAAGTTTATCCTGAAGTGAAGGTGCAGATTCCGAGCAATTTCACTGTCAACAAAATAACGACGACTATTGCTGATAGCGATGTCGATAACATGATCGATAAACTGCGCAAACAACGCGCAGCCTGGGAAAATGCCGATCGTGCGGCGCAAGACGGCGATCGCGTGACCATCGATTTTCTCGGCCGGATCAATGGTGAAGTCTTTGCCGGTGGTGAGGGTAAGTCCTATCCGCTGGTATTGGGTTCCAAGCGCTTTATCGCAGGTTTCGAGGAGCAAGTGATTGGCGCCAAACTCGGTGAGCATCGTGAAGTGGCTGTCACCTTCCCTCAAGCCTATCAAAACCAGGAATTGGCAGGTAAAGCCGCCATATTCTCCGTTACCGTGCAACGGATCGAAGGGCCAAAGTTGCCGTCGCTGGAAGATCCCGAATTCTTGCGCTCCCTGGGCGTGACTGAAGGTGGCTTGGCAGCGCTGCGTAAAGATGTGCACGACAGCATGCAGCGTGAGCTGGATCAAACCCTGTCCAATCAGGTGAAGCAGGATGCCCTGGACAAGCTGTTGGCCGCCAACCCGATTGCGCTGCCGAGTGCCCTGGTGGAAACCGAAATTCAGCAGATGGCCGATCAGGCCCGTCAAAGTATGGGCATGCAGGGTCAGCAGCCAGTCACCGATGAAATCCGCGCTGTCTTTATCGAAGGTGCCCGCCGTCGGGTTGCGCTCGGATTGCTGGTCGGAGAACTGGTCCGTGCCCAGGGATTCCGGGCCGATCCAGAACGCGTGCGCGCCCGTATCGATGCCTTGGCCGCCAGCTATGAAGATCCATCAGCTGTGATAGAGTGGTATCAAAAGGATCGTTCCCGCCTGAGCGGGGTCGAGGCCTTGGTTCTGGAAGACCAAGTGATCGAATGGTTGCTGTCCCAGGCGAAGGTCGAGACTGTCACCAAAGGCTTTGATGCAGTGATGGCCGAGCCGGGGCGCGCCTAGAAATTGTTTTAAAAACAAATTGTTATACAAACAACTTAAGAATTGCCATCTAAAGGGAATGAGATTAATGGCCGATAATATGTTTAAGGGCGGAGCAAATCGCGAAATTACCGCTACTTTGGTGCCCATGGTCGTCGAGCAGACCGCTCGCGGCGAACGGGCCTATGACATTTACTCCCGTCTGCTCAAGGAACGCGTTATTTTCTTGACGGGGCCGGTGGAAGATCATATGGCGAATCTAATCGTGGCCCAGTTGCTGTTTCTCGAGTCAGAGAATCCTGACAAAGATATTCACCTGTATATCAACTCGCCTGGCGGTTCGGTCTCCGCGGGCCTGGCGATTTATGACACCATGCAGTTTATCAAGCCTGACATCAGCACCATGTGCATCGGCTTGGCCGCCAGCATGGGGGCTTTGTTGCTGGCCGGGGGCGCGGCAGGCAAGCGCCACAGCCTTCCTCACTCCCGGATCATGATCCATCAGCCGCTGGGCGGTTTCCAGGGTCAGGCCTCGGATATTGACATTCACGCCCGCGAGATTTTGCTGGTACGGGAACGTCTGAATAAAATCTTGTCTAACCATACAGGGCAACCGTTGGAGAAAATCGCCAACGACACTGATCGCGACAATTTCATGAGTGGTGAGCAGGCTGCCGAATACGGTTTGATCGATACCGTCTTGACCCAGCGTGGCTAAGGGATTGGATGAAACAGGAACGGATTTTGCTTAAGTTTACACAGAGACTCGGTCCAGCGTGTGAGGTAACGGCATGAGCGACGATAGAAACAAGGGTGACGAGGGCAAGAAACTGCTCTACTGTTCCTTCTGCGGCAAGAGCCAGCATGAAGTACGCAAGCTGATCGCCGGTCCTTCGGTGTTTGTCTGCGATGAGTGCGTGGAACTCTGTAACGATATTATTCGTGAGGAATTACAGGAAAGCTCTGCGGTCGGTAAGGGGCGCAAGCTGCCGACGCCACGCGAGATCAATGCCATTCTGGATGAATATGTGGTGGGCCAGGAACGCGCCAAAAAGGTGCTCTCCGTAGCGGTTTATAACCACTACAAGCGCCTGGAAGTGGGGCAGAGTCAGAAAAAGGATGAGGTCGAGCTGGCCAAGAGCAACATCCTGTTGATCGGTCCCACCGGGAGCGGTAAGACCTTGCTGGCCGAGACTTTGGCACGTCTGCTTGAGGTGCCGTTTACCATCGCCGACGCCACCACGCTGACGGAAGCGGGTTATGTCGGTGAGGATGTCGAAAACATCATTCAGAAATTGCTCCAGAAGTGTGATTACGATGTCGAGAAGGCGCAAACGGGTATCGTCTACATCGACGAAATCGACAAGATTTCCCGTAAGTCTGACAACCCCTCGATCACCCGTGATGTCTCCGGCGAAGGTGTGCAACAGGCGTTATTGAAATTAATCGAAGGCACGGTGGCGTCTGTGCCGCCGCAAGGAGGCCGTAAACATCCGCAACAGGAATTTTTGCAGGTGAATACCTCCAACATCCTGTTTATTTGCGGGGGTGCGTTTGCCGGCCTGGAGCGCATTATCCGTGATCGTTCCGAGAAGGGCGGGATAGGCTTCTCGGCGGAAGTGAAGAGCAAAATCGACAAGAAGCGGGATAGCGAGCTATTGCATCAGGTAGAGCCGGAAGACCTGATTAAGTTCGGTTTGATTCCTGAATTTGTCGGCCGTTTGCCGGTAGTGGCGACGCTCAACGAGCTGGATGAAGATGCCTTGATTCAGATCCTGACGGAACCCAGGAATTCCATTACCAAACAGTACATAAAATTGTTTGAGATGGAGGGCTGCGAAGTTGAGTTCCGTGAGGATGCGCTACGTGCTATCGCCCGCAAGGCGATGGACCGTAAGACGGGGGCTCGTGGCTTGCGCTCCATTCTCGAACATGTCCTGCTGGATACCATGTACGATTTACCCTCGCTGGATAATGTTTCCAAGGTGGTGATCGACGAAGGTGTGATCGGCGGCGAATCGAAACCGATCCTGATCTACGATCAGAGCGAACAAGTGCAACCGTCGGCAAAGACGGCGAATAATTAAAATGGGCCGCCCTGGGGCTTGAAATTCCCAGGGAGGGCCTCTATCTCTAGAGGCACTGACGTCGCTGGGGTGGTCGGTGCTAACAAGTTCCAGTTTGCTTCCCTAGATGTTGCAGAGCAGAAATCCCATTAGCTAAGAGGCGGCTAAACAGATATGGAAAAAAATCCGCAGAGTCACGATACAAAGCTAACACGCAGCAAAGTGTTGCCGGTGTTACCGCTGCGTGATGTGGTTGTTTATCCCCATATGGTGATTCCATTGTTTGTGGGGCGCGAAAAATCGATTCGGGCCCTTGAGTCGGCGATGGAGACCGAAAAACAGATCCTTTTGGTAGCACAGCGTAGCGCCTCGCTGGATGATCCAGGTCCGGACGATATCTATCACATCGGAACCTTGTCGAATATTTTGCAGTTGTTGAAGTTGCCGGACGGCACCATCAAGGTATTGGTGGAAGGGGTCGAACGGGCGCAGATCGGTGAATATGTCAATCAGGAACCTTTCTTCACGGCCAAGGTAGAGGTGTTGCCGGCGGCGCCCTTGAATGAGCGTGAAGCGGGAGTCCTGAGTCGTTCGCTACTCAATCAGTTTGAACAATACGTCAAGCTCAATAGTAAAGTGCCACCTGAAATTCTGTCTTCCTTGGCGGGTATTGAAGATGACGGCCGTTTGGTAGATACCATCGCTGCCCATATGTCGCTCAAGATTGACGAGAAGCAAGTCATTCTCGAGTTGGTGAGTGTGCGCGAGCGCGTCGAAAAAATGATGGGCGTCCTGGAATCTGAAATCGATCTGTTGCAGGTGGAAAAGCGGATTCGTGGCCGCGTCAAGCGGCAAATGGAAAAGAGTCAGCGTGAGTACTATTTGAATGAACAGATGAAAGCCATTCAGAAAGAACTCGGCGACATGGAAAATGCTCCGAACGAAATCGAGGATCTTGGCAAGAAGATTGAAAAGGCCGGGATGAGCAAAGAAGCCAAGACCAAGGCTCAGGCTGAATTGAATAAATTGAAAATGATGTCGCCGATGTCTGCTGAGGCGACCGTGGTGCGCAACTACATTGACTGGATGGTCAATGTGCCCTGGAAGAAACGTACCAAGATCAAGAATGATTTGGCAGCGGCTGAGGCTATTCTCGAGGCCGATCATTACGGGTTGGATCGGGTCAAAGAACGCATCCTCGAATACCTTGCAGTTCAACAACGCGTGAACAAGCTCAAGGGACCGGTATTGTGTTTGGTCGGGCCGCCAGGTGTTGGTAAGACTTCCCTGGGCCGTTCCATTGCGCGGGCAACAAATCGTGAATTCGTGCGTATGTCACTGGGTGGCGTGCGTGACGAGGCTGAGATCCGCGGTCATCGCCGTACCTATATTGGTTCGATGCCGGGCAAGATTGTGCAAAACATGGCAAAAGTAGGTACCCGTAATCCGTTATTCCTGCTGGATGAAGTCGATAAGATGTCGATGGATTTCCGGGGTGATCCTTCGTCGGCGCTGCTCGAGGTGCTGGACCCGGAGCAAAATCACACTTTTAACGATCACTACCTGGAAGTCGACTATGACCTGTCGGAAGTGATGTTTGTGGCGACGGCCAATAGTCTCAATATTCCTGGGCCGCTGCTTGACCGCATGGAAGTGATTCGCATCTCGGGTTATACCGAGGATGAGAAGGTCAATATTGCGCAACGTTATTTGCTGACGAAGCAAATTGAGGCCACTGGTCTCAAACCTGATGAGATTAGTGTTAATGAGGCAGCGATTCGCGACATCGTTCGTTTCTATACGCGCGAAGCAGGCGTGCGCAGTTTGGAGCGCGAGATTTCCAAGATCTGCCGCAAGGTGGTGAAAAGCATCTTGCTGAAAAAAGGCAAGTCGAAGAAACGGATTTCGGTGACTTCACGGAACCTGGAACAATATCTGGGTGTGAAGCGTTTCCGTTATGGTCAGGCAGAAGAGAAAGATCAAATCGGTCAAGTCACAGGATTGGCCTGGACTGAAGTCGGCGGTGATTTGTTGACGATAGAATCTGCCGTGGTCCCTGGTAAAGGCAAGCTGACGATCACCGGACAATTAGGTGATGTTATGCAAGAATCGGTGCAGGCGGCGATGACGGTGGTACGTAGCCGTACGGAGCGTCTAGGTATCGATTTAGAGTTTTATCAGAAAAATGACGTACATATTCATGTGCCTGAAGGTGCAATTCCAAAAGATGGTCCAAGTGCGGGTATTGGCATGTGTACGGCGTTGGTATCGGCATTGACGCAGATTCCAGTGCGTGCCGATGTGGCAATGACGGGTGAGATTACTTTGCGTGGTGAAGTGTTGCCGATCGGTGGCTTAAAAGAAAAATTATTGGCAGCACATCGCGGTGGTATTCGCATGGTGTTGATCCCGGCGGAAAACAAGCGTGATCTCACGGAGATACCGGAGAATATTAAGGATCAACTCGAGATTCGGCCCGTGAAATGGATTGATGAAGTGTTGGAGTTGGCATTAAAACATATGCCGGTCTCCAAGGAAAAAGCAAAATCTGTTTCTGAAATTGCGGGCAAAGTTGTTGCTAATAAAAGCAAAAAAGGGAAACAAGATCGCGTGCGTCATCATTAGACGCGCGTTTTGCTTGACATCAAGTGAAGTGAATTGCTATAAGTTCACCCCTTGCGGAACTTCTTGGCGATAAGATAACCAAGTGATGCTCGGTGAAGTGTTAGATAAGTTGGGCCGAGAGTTGCAAATTCGTTCCGATAAGGGTCGCCACTAAATTCAAACATTTGCGTGTCCTTAGGACATATTGGTGATGTCTTCGTGACTGAAGATCATGGTGATTCATTGTGAGGGTGGGCCCGGCAGACAATTAAAATTGCTGAGGCGAGATGCTGAATCATAAAGACTATTTAAAGAGGAGTTTGCTCAAATGAATAAACAAGAATTGATTGATGCTGTAGCGGATTATGCTGACATGACGCGTGCGGAAGCAGGTCGGGCTGTGGACGGTGTGATGGCGGCTATTTCCGATTCGCTGAAAAAGGAACAGGATGTCGCCTTGGTGGGTTTTGGCACCTTTACCGTCCGCGAGCGGGCGGCACGTACCGGCCGTAATCCCCAAACTGGCGCCACCATCGAGATTGCAGCGGCAAAAATTCCTGCATTTAAGGCTGGTAAGGCGCTCAAGGATGCCGTAAAATAGCGGCTCTTTTTGCCCAGGGTGCTTAGCTCAGCTGGGAGAGCGTCGCCCTTACAAGGCGAATGTCGGGGGTTCGATCCCCTCAGCACCCACCAGAACACAAGTTTTAAAGTGCGGAGTGGTAGTTCAGTCGGTTAGAATACCGGCCTGTCACGCCGGGGGTCGCGGGTTCGAGTCCCGTCCACTCCGCCATTTATTCTGCCTAAGGGTGCATCGCTGGGTCAGCGTGCGCCCTTTTTGGCATCTGGGGACATCGTCGAACAACGGGTAAGGATAAACATCATGTTACAGGCCATTCGAGACAGAGCGCAAAGCTGGATAGCGATCGTGATCATAGGGATGCTGATTTTGGCGTTGGCAGCCTTTGCCTGGGACGCTTATTTTGGCCCCGATCCCAAAGTGCCGGTGGCGAGTGTCGATGGTGAGAAGATTTCGCAGAGTGACTTTCAGCAAGCCTACCAGAGAGAACGTGCCCGCTTGCAGGCGATGCTGCCGGCCGGTGCCGATATCAATCAATTGATTCCCAATGATGCCGAGTTCAAGAAAAATATATTGCAGAGCCTGATCAATGAACAGTTGATCTTCAAGTCGGCGCAGGATGCAGCTTATCGTGTCAGTGACCAATGGATTCGTCAGCAAATCCAGGGCTATGAAGGGTTCACCACGGGTGGCCACTTTGATCACAATCTTTATGACCAATTCCTGCGCCAGCAGGGGGCCACTGCGAGCGGGTTTGAGGCCAAGCTGCGCCGGGATGAATTGGTCAATCAATATCGGGCTGGGGTTGCCCTGACGTCGTGGGTGACTCCGGCGGAGCGTGATCGCATCCTGAATTTGCAGCAGCAACGCCGTGATCTTGGCTATGCCGTGGTGCCGGTGGCCAAGTTCATGAGCACTGTGCAAATCAGCGATGCTGAACTACAAAAATACTACGATGCCAATCCTAAAAAATTCGTTGCTCCTGAACGGGTAAGCATCAGTTACATTGAATTGTCGGCGGTGGATTTGATGTCGCAGGTAAAAGTAACTGAAGAAGCGATTCAAGAACTATATAAAGAGCGTCAAGGTGATTTTGGTTCACCTGAAGAGCGTAAAGTGCGGCATATCCTGTTTGAAGCGCAGGGTTCTGACGAGGCGGCGTTCAAGAAGGCGGGGTCTCAAGCGGCGGATGTTTTGAAACAGATTCGCGGTGGAGCCAATTTTGTCGAGATGGCGAAGAAGTATTCGAACGATGTCGGTTCGGCGGCGAGTGGTGGTGACCTTGGTTTCCTGAGTCGTGATGCGATGATGGATCCTGCATTTGCGCAAGCAGCGTTTGCATTGAGCAAAAATCAAATCAGTGAGCCTGTAAAAACACGTTATGGATATCATTTGGTTCAATTGCTTGATATCAAGGCAGGCAAGGTGAAGCCTTATGCCGAGGTGCGTGCACAATTGGAGCATGATTATCGCCAGCGCGAAGCAGAGGAATTGTTCTTTGATCGTAGCGAGCAGTTGTCTAATCTAAGTTATGAGACTCCAGATAGTCTGGAGCCGACAGCAAAGCAATTGCAATTGCCGATCAAGACGACGCCAGCGTTTTCCCGTGATGGTTTGGGTGATCTTGCCTTGGATCCCAAGGTGAAAGATGCAGCGTTTTCCGAGGATGTGTTGCACGGCAATAATAGCGAGCCAGTCGAGATTGGACCGAATCACGTCATCGTGTTGCGCATGAATGAGCACTTCCCAGAGAAACAGCGCACCTTGGACGAGGTAAAAACTGAAGTGATGGCGCAGCTGCGTCAGGATAAGGCTGAAGCCGAAGCCAAACGTGTTGGTGAGGCATTGTTGGCTAAGTTAAAGGCGGCGGCAGACGTCAAGCCAGCGGATGTGGTCAAGGCTGAGGCATTGATTTGGCAGTCCCTGGGCTTGGTGCAGCGTGGTAGCGGTGTTACCAATCTCGAAGTGCTAACAGCAGCATTCCGTATGCCGCGGCCGGAGGGGGGTAAGCCTTCGTTTAATGGCAAGGCGCTTTCATCTGGCGATTATGCCTTGATTGGAGTCTTCGCAGTTGTTGATGCTGATCTAGTCAAGATTGATGAGGCTCAGAAGCAGGAATTGAACAAGCAGCGTCAAAACGCAATCGCAATCTCGGAAATTATGGGTGCCCAGAATGCGCTGAAGAAGAAAGCAGACATCAAGGAATACCCGGAGAATTTCTAAATAGCAGGGGAAAGGGGAAAGATAAAAGGGTTGGAATGCTAATGCACTTCAACCCTTTTAATCGCCGACCGCAGGCCGGCACATATTCTTTTCCCTTTTATCTTTTTCCTGATTTAGTCTCCATACGCCATCCCAATAATGTTGTATCCGCTATCGACATAGATATTTTCGCCAGTGATGCCCGCCGCCAGGTCGGAGCAGAGGAACGCGGCGGTATTGCCGACGTCTTCGATGGTGACGTTGCGGCGCATTGGGGCATATTTTTCGACGTGATGCAGCATGGAACGGAAGTCGCCGATACCGGCGGCAGCCAGGGTTTTGATCGGGCCGGCGGAGATGCTGTTGACGCGGATGCCATCTGGACCGAGGCTGTTAGCCATATAGCGGACATTGGCTTCAAGGCTGGCCTTGGCCAGGCCCATGACGTTGTAATTCGGCATGGCCCGTTCGGCGCCCAGGTAGCTCAGGGTGAGGAGGGCGCCATTGCGGCCTTCCATCATGTTGCGGCCGGCTTTGGCCAGCGCCGCAAAGCTGTAGGAGCTGATGTCATGGGCCACGCGGAAGCCTTCGCGGCTGACGGCGTCGAGATAATCGCCTTCCAGCGTTTCGCGGGGGGCGTAGGCGACGGAGTGGATGATAATGTCGACGTGATCCCAGAAATCGTCCAGGTGGTTGAATACAGCCTCGATTTGTTCGTCGCTGCTGACGTCACATTCAATGGTGATATCGGTATCGAGTTCGGCGCCCATCTTTTCGACACGTTCGCGCAGTTTATCGTTTTGGTAAGTGAGCGCCAGTTCGGCGCCTTCACGCTTCATGGCTTGGGCGATGCCCCATGCGATCGAGCGGGTGCTGGCCAGGCCGACGATCAATGCACGTTTACCTTGTAAAAATCCCATAGCTGTTGTCCCTTATTGTGATATGCGGTGGCCATCGCCACGCCGGTTGTCGTTAAAAATACCGGATTTGGCGTGGTGGCGAAAGTCCCTAAACCGCTATGATACACCGCTTGGCCGATGCTGTAACCGTAGACGGCCAGTTACACAGGCTGCTGATTTTGATACCTTATGACAGGTTGTGGGAAATCTGGGGCAATGACGATATTGAACCGCTGTTTTGGTTGGAATGGATTGCTGCTTGCAGTGCTGGCGCTGATGATCTCGGGTTGCGGCAGCGAGGCGCTGAACAATCCCTATCCTGACGCCGATGCCCGCAAAAATATTCTCTATTCTTCTTTTGAGGAACGTCCCAAGCATCTCGATCCGGCGCGTTCCTATAGTGCGGTGGAATATGAGTTCATCGCTCAGATTTATGAACCGCCACTGCAATATCATTTCCTTAAACGTCCCTACACACTGATTCCGGCGACGACTACCGCTGTACCGGTGCCGGAATTTTTTGATGCACAAGGGCGGAAATTATCTGCCGATGCCCCAGCGGCAGCGGTGGCGCGCAGCGTGTATGAAATTCAGATCAAGCCGGGAATCATGTATCAACCGCATCCGGCGCTGGCACGCAACACGCAGGGTGAATATCTCTATCATCATTTAACGTCACAGGATTTGGCCAAGATACATACCTTGGCAGATTTTCCGCAGACCGGTACTCGTGAACTGGTGGCGGCGGATTACGTCTATCAGCTCAAACGATTGGCGCATCCCGGCTTGCACTCGCCAATATTGGGCATCATGAGCGAGTACATTGTTGGGCTGGGCGATTATGCCAAGACGTTGCAACAAGCCTACGATGGTGCGAAGTCAAAGACGGATGCTGAACCGGCGTATCTTGATCTTGAGAAGTATCCGCTGACGGGTGTTGAAGTGGTTGATCGGTACACCTATCGCATTACCGTCAAGGGCAAATATCCGCAGCTGTTGTACTGGATGGCGATGCCGTTTTTCGCGCCGATGCCGCCGGAGGCGGATCGCTTTTATAGCCAGCCCGGGATGCAGGAACGCAATATCAGTCTCGATTGGTATCCGATCGGTACCGGTCCGTACATGCTGACGGAGAATAATCCAAATTTACGGATGGTCCTGGAGCGCAATCCCAGTTTTCATGGCGAGGCCTACCCCAGTGAAGGTGAAGCCGGGGATGCCGAGCGCGGGTTGTTGCAAGATGCGGGTAAGCCGATGCCATTTGTGGAGAAGGTAGTGTTCAATCTGGAAAAGGAAACGATTCCCTATTGGACCAAATTCTTACAGGGTTACTATGATACCTCTGGTATTAGCACCGATAGTTTCGACCAGGCGGTGCGTATTGGGTCCGGCGGCGAGGTGAGCCTGACAGAGCAGATGCAGGAAAAGGGGATCGGTCTGGCGACAGCGGTGGCGACTTCAAGCATGTATCTTGGCATCAACATGCTTGATCCCGTGATCGGTGGTAACAGTGAACGTGCACGCAAATTACGGCAAGCAGTATCGATTGCAGTGGATTACGAAGAGTTCATTTCGATTTTTCGCAATGGTCGTGGTATCTCAGCACAGGGGCCGATCCCACCGGGAATCTTCGGCTATGTTGACGGCGAGGCCGGTGTTAATCGCGCTGTCTATGATTGGCATAACGGCGCTCCACAGCGTAAATCGATTGCTTATGCCAAGCGATTGTTGGCCGAGGCCGGTTATGCCGGTGGGACAGATTCAATGACAGGGAAGCCTTTGGTATTGTATTTCGACGCCACCGGTTCCGGTCCAGAATCAAAGTCGATGTTTGAATGGTTTCGCAAGCAGTTTAGAAAGCTCGATATCCAACTGGATATTCGCGATACTGATTACAATCGTTTTCAGGACAAGATACGCACTGGAAATGCTCAGCTGTTCATCTGGGGCTGGAACGCCGATTACCCAGATCCTGAGAATTTCCTGTTTCTGCTTTATGGCCCCAATGGCAAAGTTAAGCACGGAGGGGAGAATACTGCCAATTACGATAATCCTGAATTTGACCACTTATTCGAGCAAATGAAAAATATGGACAACAGTCCACAACGCCAGTTGATAATCGACCGTATGGTCGAGATCGTGCGCCGTGATGCGCCATGGTTGTGGGGCTTCCATCCTAAGTCCTATTCGCTGTATCACGGTTGGTATAAGAATGTGAAGCCGAATCTGATGGCGAATAATTCGCTGAAGTACCGGCGGATCGATTCCGAGCAGCGTGCCAGATTGCGGCGCGACTGGAATCACCCCATCGTCTGGCCTTTGTGGCTGATTGGCGGGCTATTGATATTGGGAACAGTGCCTGCGGTGATGGTGTATCGGCGTAAAGAGCATCATCCTCGTCACACGGTGAGTGGAAGTTAAGGTCGTGTTTGCCTACATCATCCGCCGCATCCTGTACGCGATTCCGATTCTGATCGGCGTCAATCTGATTACGTTTGCCTTATTTTTTGTCGTCAACAGTCCGGATAATATGGCGCGTATGCAGCTGGGGATGAAACACGTTACTCCTGCGGCGATTGAGAATTGGAAGGCTGAGCATGGTTACGACAAGCCGCTCTTCTATAACGCGCAAGCGCAGGGATCGGCAGCAGTGACCGATACCATCTTTTTTGACAAATCGGTCAAGTTGTTTGTTTTTCAATTTGGCACCTCTGACAGCGGCCGTGAAATTGGTTATGACATCAGCAGGCGTATGTGGCCGAGTTTGGCAATTGCTTTGCCTAGTTTAGTGATTGGCTTATTCGTTTATGTCACTTTTGCGATGTTGGTTGCGTTTTTCCGTGCCACCTATATCGACGTATGGGGTGTGGTGTTGTCTGTAGTATTAATGTCGGTGTCGTCGATGTTTTATATCATTGGTGGGCAATATCTGGTTGGTAAATTACTGCATCTGGTGCCCGTCTCGGGTTATGACGTCGGAACCGAGGCAGTGAAGTTTATTGTTTTACCGGTGATTATCGGCATTGCATCGGGTATTGGCGGTAGCACGCGCTGGTATCGCACCATTTTTCTAGAAGAGATCGGCAAGGACTATGTGCGTACTGCGCGCGCCAAGGGGGTGCCGGAACTCACTGTATTATTCCGCCATGTGCTCAAGAATGCCATGATTCCGATCCTTACCGGTGTGGTTGCGGTATTGCCGCTGCTGTTCATGGGAAGTTTGATAACGGAATCTTTCTTCGGTATCCCTGGGTTGGGCAGTTACACGATTGATGCCATTAATAGTCAGGATTTTGCAATTGTACGGGCAATGGTGTTCCTGGGTTCAGTGCTCTGTATCATTGGGCTGATTCTGACCGATATTTCCTACACCCTGGTCGATCCGAGGATACGTCTGCAATGAAGATGGTATTCCTCTGGACCGATGCCTTGATCTTCCTGTTGGTAGTGACCGTGATTGCAGGTGTGATTTATGCCCGTGGCAAGGAACATCTGCGTGCACCGTGGCGCCTGGTGGCGCGCAGCAAAATGGGGATGGCCTCACTGGTGGTGTTGGTGGCTTATGTTGCGATAGGCTTGCTGGATTGTGTGCACTTTCGTCAGTCCTTGCCGGATAAGGATGTCAACGGTGAGATGGTCTACTCTGGTGAAGTATTAAGCATACTTGATGTTATTGTCTGGCCGTTGAAGGCGGGTGTGGAAAAGACCTATTCCGCACCATTCGCTGCTTATGCCTTTACCAAGGAAACCGTCGAGTTGTCCGATGGCACGCAGCAACGTGTTTTCCCGCGTTTGCGCTACGGTGGCGCGCACTTGCAAAATCCTGAGGTGGATCGAAGCGGAGATATTTTGCAGCGGAGTGCGATTGCCATCATTACGGGTCTGTTGATTTCATTGACATTAGTGATAGCCGTTGCCATATCGATTGCGCATCGTCACAACCAGACAACAGCAGTCATTTTAAAACGCATCGGGCGCGGGCAGCTGGAAATTCCTTGGCATGTGATTCTCGGTACGGCAACCGTTGTAATAGTGATTCTTACATGGTCCCTAATATTGAGCACCAAATATCACATTCTGGGTACTGACATGGTCGGCCAGGATGTGTTTTATCAAGCGCTCAAGAGTATTCGTACCGGCCTTGCGATTGGTACATTAACGACACTAGTGATGTTGCCGTTTGCGGTGATGCTTGGAATTACCGCCGGCTATCTCAAAGGCTGGGTCGATGATGTAGTGCAATATCTCTACACCACCCTGAACTCCATCCCCGGCGTGTTATTGATCGCCGCCGCCGTGCTGATGTTACAGGTCTATATGGCCAATAACCCGGATATGTTCGATACCGATGCCGCCCGTGCGGATATTCGTCTTGTGTTTCTCTGTATCATCCTCGGTATCACCAGTTGGACCGGCCTTTGCCGCATGTTACGTGGTGAGACCATGAAGCTGCGCGAGGTGGATTATATTGAAGCGGCTGTTGCCTTTGGTGTTAGCAAATTCAAGATTATGACCCGCCACCTGCTGCCGAATGTCATGCACATTGTCATGATCTCGGTGGTGCTTGATTTCTCCGGCTTGGTGCTGGCTGAGGCGGTGTTGTCCTACGTCGGTGTCGGCGTCGATCCCACCATGAACAGCTGGGGCAATATGATCAACGGTGCCCGTCTGGAGATGGCGCGTGAACCCATGGTATGTGGTCGCTGTCGGCGGCCTTTATCTTTATGTTTATTCTGGTATTGGCCGCCAATCTGTTTTCGGATGCAGTGCGCGATGCCTTCGATCCACGTTTGCGGAAGTGATGCAGCATGAATACATCGTTATTGAGTGTGCGCGATCTTAAAACCTGGTTCTCAGCCGGTGTCACCACTGTGCGCGCCGTCGACGGCATCAGTTTCGATATTCAGCGCGGCGAAACCTTCGCCTTGCTTGGCGAGTCCGGTTGTGGCAAATCGATAACGTCGCTCTCCATCATGCAACTGGTGCCGCAACCGGCGGGTCGTATCGCCGGCGGTCAGGTCATGCTCGAAGGCAAGAATCTGCTCGAACTCTCCGAAGCCAATATGCGCAACGTGCGGGGCAACCGCATTGCCATGATCTTCCAGGAGCCGATGACCTCGCTCAACCCCGTGCTTACTGTCGGCCAACAAATCGGTGAGACGCTCCAGCGCCACAAAGGTTTAAGCGGGGCCAAGGCGCGGCAACGGGTGGTGGAACTGCTCAAGGCTGTCGGTATCTCGTCGCCGGAGCAGCGCATCGATGAATACCCTCACCAGCTCTCCGGCGGCATGAAACAGCGTGTCATGATCGCTATCGCCCTTGCCGGGGAGCCGGATCTGTTGATCGCCGATGAACCCACTACCGCGCTGGATGTCACCATTCAGGCCCAGGTGCTCAGTTTGCTGCGTCAGCTGCAACGTGATACCGGCATGGCCATTATGCTCATCACTCATGACCTCGGCGTCGTCGCCGAAATGGCCGACCGCGTCGCCGTCATGTATGCCGGGCAGATCGTCGAGCAGGCCACCAAGGCCGACTTCTTCGCCAATCCCCAGCACCCCTATAGCAAAAAGCTGTTCGACTCCCTGCCAACCATGGCCAAGCGGGGCCAGAAGCTGGATATCATCCGCGGCTCCGTGCCGTCACTGGACAAGGAATTCAACTGCTGCCGTTTTGAGGCGCGCTGTGACTTTGCCTGGCAGGTTTGCCGCGATACCATCCCTGCCTGGCTGCAACCGGGCGATCACGGCGTACGCTGCCATTTATATGATGCCAAGTTCGCCGCCTCCCGGCCGCAGACCGTTGTCAGCACCAAGGTTGTGGAGGCGCATGCCCGTCATAGTGAACAGGGCAGTGGCGAACTGCTCGTCGTTAATGATCTCAAGGTGCATTTCCCGATTCGGAAGGGGTTGTTCAAGAACATTGTCGGCCACGTCCATGCGGTTGATGGCGTCTCATTGCGCATCAACAAAGGTCGCACCGTCGCCCTGGTCGGCGAGTCCGGTTGCGGTAAAACCACCGCTGGCAAAGCCATCCTGCAACTGATCAGGCCGACGGGTGGTGAAGTGTTGTTTGAAGGTGAAAATCTCGGCACGCTGCACGGCGAAGCCCTGCGCCGCAAGCGCGCCGATTTTCAGATCATTTTCCAGGACCCGTTCTCATCGATGAATCCACGAATGATGGTCGGCGACATTATCGAAGAAGGTATGATCGCTCAAAGCATCGAACCCGATACCCAAAAGCGCCGCGCCCGTGTCGATGCCTTGCTTGAACATGTCGGTCTCTCTGCTGAAATGCGTCACCGCTATCCGCACGAATTTTCCGGTGGTCAACGGCAACGCATTTGCATCGCCCGAGCGTTAGCAGTGAATCCAAAATTGATTGTCTGTGATGAGCCCACCAGCGCGCTGGATGTTTCCGTGCAGGCACAAATCCTCAACCTGCTGGAAAAACTGCAAGGCGAGCTCGGACTTTCATTTTTGTTTATTACACACAATATCTCCGTCGTCGCCTATCTCGCCCATGAAGTTGCCGTGATGTACTTAGGTCGCATCGTTGAGCAGGGCAGCGTCAAAGATGTTTTGGAAAATCCAAAACACCCCTATACCCAGGCGCTACTCTCCGCCGTGCCAACGATTGATCCGCAAACCCAACGTGAAATTGTTCGCCTCGAAGGCGACATCCCATCGCCTGTCAATCCACCCAGCGGCTGTTATTTCCATCCGCGTTGTCGTTTCGTTAAGCCAGAATGTAAGGAAAAGTACCCGGATGCTACACAGCATGGGGAAGGGCATCTGGTGAGGTGTCATCTATATTGATACTTCGCCCGTATTGAGGGCGAATGTTCGGTATGTAACGCTCATGGCGAATTGCTGATTTTTTATTAGATAAAATTTAGGAAAAGATATGATTCTCACTGAAGACTATGTTGACCTTGAGACGCCCACTGGCATGATGAGAACTCACCGTTTTCGTCCGGCGAATCCAGGGCGGTATCCAGGTTTGGTGTTGTTTTCAGAAATATTCCATGTGACAGGTCCGATTCAGCGTACGGCACGCTTGTTGGCAAGTCAGGGTTATGTCGTGGCGATTCCGGAGATATTTCATGAATTCGAGCCGCGCGGCTCTGTATTCTCTTATACCCCTGAGGGTACAGATAAAGGCAATCGTTACAAAATTGAGAAAGAGCTGGCAGCATATGATAACGATGCGCGAATTGTGCTTGATCATCTTAAAAGTATGCCCGAGTGCACAGGACACTTGGGCTCCATCGGAATTTGCATCGGTGGTCATTTAAGTTTCCGTTGTGCAATGAACCCGGATGTGCTGGCATCTGTGTGCTTTTATGCGACCGATATTCATAAGCGCTCCCTGGGAAAAGGTATGAATGACAACAGCCTGGACCGTGTCGCCGAGATTGAAGGCGAGCTGCTGATGATTTATGGTAAGCAGGATCCGCATATTCCTCAGGCCGGGCGTGATCTGGTGTATAGAACGCTGACGGATGCTGGCGTGAATTTTACTTGGCATGAGTTTAATGCCGAACATGCCTTTATCCGTGATGAGGGGCATCGCTACAATGCTGCTCTAGCCCAGATTTGTTATGCCATGACATTTGAATTATTTCAACGCAAACTCTATGCCAGTGAGCACGCCACATTCAAGACTGGAGCTGAGGCATGTCATTAAATTGTTCTGAATTGGATCGCGCTTTCTCAGTGAGCATAGCTCGGATGGAATGAAATAGAATCCGGGGAGTTCTGTGGGCTGAGTATCAAAGTCCTCGATTTCGTTCGCTCTGCATCGAGCGCTCCGGGCACATTCTTTTTGGGAATATCAAAATGCGGTATTATGAGATTCTGCGCCAGTTCTATGGAATTCGGTGTAGTCAGAAATAGTCGTGAGAAGTCTGGGTTTGCTCGAAATTAACGTGAATTGATTTTGTTCATGATTCTGATTGAAATCTCCACTCGATTCCAACCAAGCCAATCTTTTCAACGAAATACTTTGACAGTGCCGAGACCCCAAACTATACCTGTTAGGCTACGTTTATAACGAAAACGAGGGGGACACATCATGAAGCGCCAAGTGGTTTTCTATTTAACCGCATTATTTTTCGTAGTACCCAATATCAGTTGGGCGTTGGTCGTGGGGGCGAATAATGGAAGCATTACTTTCTCGGAACAAAACGTCGGTGCAGCAAGAGTAGGCGCACCCCTGTTCGATGCCAACGGGAAGTTAATCGGTCCCGGCGGCGGATTCAAAGATTTGAACCCGCCCACGCCTCCGCAACAGGGTGTGGCAGGAGCGATCGCACCACCATTGGCCGCGGTTGCGGCACCGGGGGGGGATAGGTACAGGTCAGTTCGGTGCTGGCGCGATGAAGGTGCAGGCTCTGGGATTTGCAAATGGTGGTGGTATATTTTGGGGGCCGGGTTTTGTGTCTGACGCGGCGACTAATAATATCGCTTCAGTGGTTGATTCCACAGGGACGGTCACGTTGTTCAATAATGGCCCGGTTCCTTTTGTTGGTTTTGGAGGAGGCTGGCTTGCCGTCCAAGGGCACCTTGGCGGGCCCGGCGAATATGTGGCTGCTTCATTGGCCGGTAGTATTGGTAACATTCCGTTTGTGCCGATTGTGATTGCGGCGGATGGTTTTGGCGGCGCACTCGATGGTGTATTGTCGGCCGGTACGGCATCGGCATTTTTGCCAACGATTAACGGCTTGGATTTCTTGGCTTGGGGTGTGAGCATTATTCCTGGAGTATTCAATATTCCAGTGGGAGGTAATATAACGCTTCAGGGAACATTAACTTTGGCGGCTGATCCCATGTCAAGTATGATTTTTGTCGATCTGCCGACGGGGGTGCCAAGACCGGATCTTGGCATTGGGGGTGTTCCGGAGCCTGCGACAATATTACTTTTTATGCTTGGTCTGTTCGCGATTTCACGGTTTATGGGAATCCGGGGTAGACAAACCCATCTTTTAAGCTCCCTCATCAAATTTGATTAGGGCATAGCGGGCAATCGCCTGCGGTAACCGTCGACTTCGAGATTTTACATACAACCTCGGGGTCGTAACGAATTGTCTTGATATTCCTTTAGCGGTAGGATGCGATAAGGTACAAACCGCATCCTACCCAGGTTGTGCTGAACACAAATTGTGTTTGCTACAGGAATTTTTCATGAGTGATTCATTACATGTTGTCTGTCCACATTGTGATGCGGTGAACCGAATTCCCCAAGAGCGGTTGCGGGAACATCCTAAATGTGGCCAATGTCATGAGGTGCTATTCAGCAGCCATCCCGTTGAATTGACGGCGGTCAATTTTGATAAACATATCGGCAATCATGACGTGCCGGTGTTGGTGGATTTCTGGGCGCCGTGGTGCGGGCCATGCCAGGCAATGGCGCCCGCCTTCGTGCAGGCAGCGGCGCAGCTGGAACCGGCGATGCGGCTGGCGAAAGTAAATACCGAAGCCGAACAGGCGATCGCGGCGCGGTATTCGATCCGAAGCATTCCGACCTTGCTGCTGTTCAAGAATGGCGGCGAAGCCGCCCGTCAACCTGGTGCCATGGGTGCTTCCGACATCGTGCGCTGGTCGTTGGCGCATTCTAAATAGTACTATTGAGCCAGGATTACATATTCCAGAATGTATGTACCTCCTTCGGCGATTCCAGCGTGCTTCTTTGAGGGTACAACCTTATTGTTGATCCGAATCAGGACGCGATACTTAGTACCACCGAGGGTGATATCTTGTATCTCATCAGAGGTCAGCGGTTTTTGTGTTCCATCAGCACCAGCGATGGTTGCTGCTAATCCATAGGTGGTTTCATATGCGGTTTCAGCCAATGTGCGCTGAGTTTCAGCTTGTTGCGCAAGGGTGATGTTATCTCCGATTTTGGTTTGCTGAGGGGTCTCGCCTATCAGCCGCCCACTGGCGGCTACAGTTTTTTCGCCACGCTTGATGCTGAGTTCATGTCCTAATGTGGCTTTGTATCCCTTAGGCGCGCGTTTTAGTTCGATGGCGTCTCCTACGCTGAGGGGGAGACGCAATTCATTGGGAAGACGATATGCCAAAGTGGCAGATTCATTCTGATCGGTTTTGATGAGCAGCTTTCCTGAAGGCATTGCCGTAATTGTGCCCCGTACATTCCAATCTGCAGGCATGATTCTTTGCCCCACGCTTAATGTGAAGCCCAACTTTACCTGTTCTGGAATCGATGCCGTCCCCACCATTTCAGTTGTTTTGACAGGTGGGTTAGGCCGCAACACACTTGCGGGTTGTCGTGGCGTTGGTGGGCTAAGCTGCTGAGCGAAGGGGGCAGCGGGCATAAATAACATGGCGCCCAACATGTATGCCATGACGTTGCGAGTTCCGTATTTCATGGGGTTCTCCTTTGCAATCGCGGCTTAGTTGTTGCCCCAGTTTGATCCAGTGGCGCGAAAGTTAAGTTCTATGTTGGCCCAATCGGCATGGTCTCTGATAGTGCTTAGGGCGGCATTATCATCGATATTGGTGGATACATTAGCCTGCATTGCACCATTTCCGTTCCAGTCCCGTGCTATGTTGTCGCAGATACCGGAATTTTCATTGAGGCTGTTTTCATCCAGATCGCGGCGTTGTCCCTGAGAGTACGTGAATTCGCCATTGACGTTTAAGAGATTACAGTCGGTGTCGATGCCGCTAAACTGGCTTGGGCTAAATTTGTTGTTTTGGCCAGCCACTGTCGTCCAATTGTTGCCGTATTGCATAATACTGTTGTAATTATCCTTCGAGTTGGTATCTTCAAAACCACCATGCCTGAGATTAAGCGTGTGTCCGAGTTCGTGCATAAAAGTGCCCACTTGAAAGTCGGTACGTTGACCATCTGCGCCCCAGCTACCCAGTGATACAAAAAAGTCATTCGCCCAGATATCCTCTGCTTGGCCACTGCTACCGACCCAATGGCCATTGTCCCAGGCGAATATTCCATAGCGATAAATATTCAAACGATTGGCATTGAAATTATTTTGCTTGATGGTGTGGAAGTTTGCATAAGTGAGGTTCCGGTTGGGGGTGCTGTTGTCATAACGAATGGCATCAGCGTAGGGGATGATGGTGCCACCACCACCGCCAGTACCAACTCCTCGGTCGATGTGAATAGCAATACCTTGGCTGCCATCGGAGTTTAGGATTGGGGCGTTGGCGAACGCTGTTTCAATGTCAGCCCAGATGGCATTGTTGGGCGCAGCGGCATTCATCCAGTCGACCTCAACAAACAGGTCTTTCCGCATGGGATTGGCACCCAGTGTCGGGAGATCAACATCAATGGTGCCATCATTGTTGGCGTCATAACCGTTTGTTTCCCAGTCGTCCAGCAGACCATCACCATCGCTGTCGAGTGCGGCCATGGAGGCCGCGATGTGATAATTGAGATTATTGGATGCACTACCGTTGAGGTTGCGTACGGACACAGAAAGATCTGAGTTAGGGGCTTGATCGCTCAAAATACACCACACGGTGGCATAATGAAAAATTGGATAGCCCAGGGTAGCGGCATCCGTCGCATTCATCGCCTGATTGCGTAGCAGGCGAGAAAAGAACGAAGTTTGATCGACGTTATTGACCAGGATCGTGGCGCCAGCATCGATATTTGCGCCATGAACCATGAGAATCATGGTGGCCTTATTATTGGTGTCTATGCTGAACATGGATACCGTAATGTCATCCACGCGAGGTGCGGGGTGAGCTACGCCTTGTGTTACCGTAAAGTTGATCGTGTTGTCTGAATACTGGTTATCTCCATAAAGTCGAACAGGGTGAGCGGCGAGGCTGGCGGTATAGGGTACGCTGAAAAAACGCGCACCAAGAAAGTTACTGGGCAGCGTTTGTTCGTTTGCAGTATTCGCATCCCAGCGAACCGACGAGGCGAAGAGATCTTGTCCTATAACTTCCACGATCGTTCCTCGCTCACCACTGACAGGGTCTAGGGCGCTAAGCGTTGGCTTATGAGCACAGCCAGCGGTAATGGCCACCATCGCAAGTGGTAAAGCCAGCTTGGTGATGTGCGATAGATTTAGTCGAAAAAGCATATGTATCCCTCCCCATCGCGTAAGGTATTTATTAATTAATAACTTCGAACTGATGAGTAATTATGTGAAGCTGTTTCTTAACACTGAGTATAGATTCAATATTCAGTCTGTCTATAGGTGTTTGTCGCAAGATATTATCTGACTGCCGCGGTATGGGTCATACCGGGGGTGAAAGTAAATACGAAGCCGAGCAGGCGATTGCGGCGCGATTTGTAATCCGCAGTATTCCGATCTTGATGATGTTCAAAAATGGTCGTGAGGTTGACCGTCAAGCGGATGCGATGGGGATTGCCTGGGTGATGATGCCGCGCTGAATTAAATGAGCACTGCTGTCGTTGATTTTGTAGTGCAGCCCGGATTGATTACCAGTGAGGTGTGAAGTCCAGTTTGATCAATCCAGGCGAAGTGTTCTATTACCGCCTAGTAGGCCTGGGGCTCTCAAAATTTACCTTCAATTGCTTGCCACCGAAAGATTTACCGTTCAGTCCGGTGATCGCAGCGCGGGCCTCGTGGCCTTCCATCTCGATGAAACCAAAGCCTTTGCATTGGTTAGAGAACACGTCGGTCGCTAATTTGAGTGAGCGCACTTTGCCATATTGGGAGAATAATTCTTGAAGGTCATTTTCTGTGGTGCTGGACGGCAGATTGCCGACAAATAGTTTTTTCAAGGCTCAATCCTCCTGGTTGTTCAATAGATGTATGCTGATATTCTTGTCGTGGGGTATCGGGTATTACTACAAAACAAAAGCCCCGCTCGGCTGAGCGGGGCTTTGTCAGTGGATTCTGCTTTTGAGTTTAGCCTTGCAGCTGAACTTGAGCAGCCTGCAGACCCTTCGGGCCTTTTTCCACCACGAAGCTTACCTTTTGACCTTCGGCCAGGCTTTTGAAGCCGTTGCCAGTGATCGCGCTGAAGTGTACGAATACGTCATCACCGCCATCTTGAGGAGAGATAAAGCCAAAACCTTTTGATTCATTGAACCATTTCACAGTACCGATTTTCATTTTGAGATCCTTAAAAACTAAAAAATGTTACATGCAGGTGAGCAGACTGGATTCAGGGAGATACCGAAAAGGAGCTCGAAGAGTCTGGGCTGGCCATCGCAAGCGGTCTCACTATAAGCTATTTTCCAGTAAAAAGCCCGTAATATATTTTCCGATGCCCCAGGAGGGTGGCGGGAATATCAGAAAATCGTGGTTAAACCAGGGTTTTGATAGGAAAAAACCAGCAAAATCAAACAATAAGGGCGGTACTCTCGTTGGCGCCAGTGAGTGATGGATCTTTATCTGAGGTAAACTTGGCCGTGGACGTTGTGTTCCGAGTGCGAGTACCTTGACGCTGATCAATAACGAGTCTCTGCAAAAAACCATTCCGCCTGGCCGTTTTTCTCTGTTTGCCTTGGGATTTCGGCCCTTTTTTCTGATGGCCGGGTTGGCTGCGTTGGGATTGATTAGTCTGTGGTTGTTAACAGTGAGCGGCAGGATTGATCTCGACACTTATTACGGTCAGATCGGCTGGCACAGTCACGAGATGGTGTTTGGTTTTGCTGTGGCGGTGATCGCAGGATTTTTGCTGACTGCTGTCCGCAATTGGACCAATGTGCAAACGCTGCATGGGCCATGGCTGGGGGCGCTAGTGGGGGCATGGCTGCTGGGGCGGATAGCACCGGTGCTGCCGGGGGTGCCACCGGGATTGGTCGCGATTTGTGATCTAACGTTTTTGCCCTTGCTGGCTGCAGCAGTTGCAGTACCCATCATACGCAGCAACAAAAAGCCGCAATTGATCTTTGTCGCAGTATTGTCGCTGTTGTTTACGTCCAATTTGCTGGTGCATTTGCAATGGCTGGGGGTGACTGCGGATACGGCCAGCTTAGGCATCACACTGGGAATCAATACTGTGGTGTTACTGATTGTCATCATGGCGGGAAGGGTGTTCCCATTCTTTACTGTGCGTGGAGCACCGGGTGCCAAATCGCAGACCTGGCCGTGGGTGGAACGGTTGGCATTTGCTTCACTACTATTGTTCATGGCGACTGAATTGATTATCCCGCAATCGTTGTTGCTGGTGCCATTGGCGATCTTTGCGGCAGTTGTGCATTCAATCCGTTGTTGGGGTTGGTTCTCACGCGGTGTATGGAAGGTGCCGCTGCTCTGGGTACTGTATCTCGGTTATAGCTGGTTAGTACTGGGCCTTTGCTTCAAGGCTTTGGCCGTCTTAACATGGTTACCGCAAACACTGGCGCTGCATGCACTGGCGGCGACTATTGGGGTGCTGTGCCTTGGGATGATGGCACGTGTCGCATTGGGGCATACCGGCCGTTTGTTGCAACCAGCCAAGACAATCGTCGTGGCCTTTGCTGTGATTAATGTGGCGATGCTGGTGCGCGTGTTCGGGCCGCTGTTTGTCGCCGTGGACAAGGTAATGAACGTGGTCATAATTGCAGGTTTGTTATGGTTAATTGCGTTTTCGATTTTTGTGGTGATTTATTTTCCAATGCTGGTGAAGGCACGAATTGATGGCCAGCCGGGATAGGTGACATCTTCATTTAAGCAAAAGGCTCCCAATCGATCATTCTCAAATAAACATTTCCCCTCTCAGTGGTACCCCTCGCTGGCAATCTGCCGGCGCAGGGCATCATTCTGGCGGCTACAGTATTTGGCGCGGATCAGCATTAACTTGATCGCCAGAGAAGCCCAATAAATCAACTGGGGATTTTTGGATTAAAGAGGAGATATGGCGCACCGTTTGTTGGTGCGCCATTGATCGTAGATCAAGCAATTAATCTTTTGGTGTCTCGCCGTATTGAACCCAGTTTAATGGAACGAACTTCTTGCCAGGCTCTAACCGGTGTTCTATCGTGACAGGAATGTTGTTGATATAAGCCGCCCGTAAAGTATCCACCATTGATTGCGCGGCAGAAGATGCCTCGTGAAGTCTCACACCGAACACCATCCCAGGTTTTGTATCGAGCGTAATCAACACCTCAGAATCTAACATCTGTGCATTCTTGCCAATCTCCATCCCCATTATTTGACTACGGAAAAGGTTGATTTTGCCCGATACAATTACGGCATGGGGGTGAGGGGCGGATAGTGATGCCGGTGTGTCGGCAAAGGCCGAGTGATTGTTAAGCGCGATAGCGATTAGAACAATCAAATATTTTGCTGCATGTTTCATAAATATTTCCTCCTTGAAAAGTAAAAACATTGCGTTGTTGGTGGTTGTCGCTGCACCTCTTCCTTGTGTAGTTATAGTTAACAATCTGAACTATTTCATCCATGTGTTTTATATTGGATATATACATCTGGTATTGGTATGGGCAATTTATGGCATTTTATTTTAGTTATTTGATTTTTAATGGAGGCGCCAGGTAGCTGGTGAAGCTTAGTGTTGATGTTCGCAATATTGTGGTGCTGCATCTGTTTCTTTACCGACGTTGGTTATTCATCGCATCATTGAGCTTTGCAAGTAGAGTGCTGGAATCATAGGGCTTCTGCAGGAAGCTGCTGATGTTCAGCGCTTTGGCCCGCTGTTCATCTATCGTTTCGCTATATCCTGTGCAAAGGATAAAGGGCAGGTCTGGTCGCAGGGCGAGCATGGCAATTGCCAGTTCAGAGCCGGTCATGCCGGGCATGGTCTGGTCTGATATGACTACATCTATTTCATCGGAGGCTGTCTCGAACTGACGCAGGGCAGCGATGGGGTCGTTGAATATTTTTACGTGATAACCTCGCTTTTCCAGCAGTGTGCGCAGGAAGCCGGTGATAATGACTTCGTCATCAATGACCATTACACGGGACATGGTTGCTTGATCTGCTTGGGTGGAACCCATTGTGATCTCCTCTATTCTGGTATGTGTGGAGTAAATAACAGCCGGAAGCAACTGCCTTTGTTCAGCTGACTCTCTACCAATATGTGACCTGATCGATCATGCACGATGCCATGCACCACGGCCATGCCCATGCCGGAACCCTTGCCGACTTCTTTGGTGGTGAAAAATGGTTCGAATACCCGCTGCAAGGTGGCATGATTCATGCCGTATCCGGTGTCGCTCACAAGGAGTTCAACGCAGTCGCCAGAAAATTTGATGTGGCAAGAAGTACATGTCGCATCTCGCAGCGACACCTTGCGCACTGTAATGACCAGTGTGCCCATGCCATCCATGGCATCGCGACCATTGATGCAGAGGTTCATGAGGATCTGTTGCAGTTCGATGCTATCAAGTGACACGGGGGGCACTGAGGCATCCAGCTCGGTCCTTATTGTGACGCTGGAGGGTATTAGGGGACGTAGCAGTGTCAACATCTCCGGGATGACAGAAGACAATAGGATGGGCTGTGGTGTGGTAGTAGCACGACTGCGACCAAAGGCCAGCATCTTGATCACCAAATCACGAGCCCGCTTACCGGCATGGATGACTTCATCGAGATAGCCGTATAGAGTTTTATCACCGAGTTCACGTGCGGTCTCCTGCGCCAATTCGGTATAACCAAGAATGCCCGACAACATGTTGTTGAAATCGTGTGCCACGCCACCGGTCAGTTGACCAATAGCCTCCATTTTCTGCGACTGGGCAACTTGTTGCTGGAGCCGGAGGTGCTCGACTTCAGTTTTCTTACGGTCTGTGATATCTCGAATGAGACCAATGAACAGGTGTTTGTCGTGATGGTTGACGTCTGAGACCGCAAGATCCATCGGGAAGGTGCTGCCATCTTTACGCAGCCCCCGTACCTCACGACTAAAACAGATAATAGGCGCCATGCCGCTGGTGTAATAATTCTCGAGATAACCATCATGTCGACTGTGGTAGGGTTCTGGCATCAGCATATTGATGTTTTTGCCGATGACTTCCGCCGCAACATAGCCAAATATTCTTTCAGCGGCACGATTAAACGATTTAATGATCCCCTCTATATCAATAGTGATAATACCGTCCACTGCATTGTCGAGAATTGCCTGGGTGTGCTTGACACTCTCCTGTAGTGCCTCTTCTGCTTGTTTGCGGTCGGTAATATCAAGTGAAATGCCGAGCAGATGTGTGGTCGCTCCAGTCTTATCGCGCAGTGCAACTTTTTTAGTGTAAAGATAGCGTGTTTCGCCGCTAGCGGTTTTGATCGGTTCTTGCAGAATCTCGGTGACTTCGGTTGACGCCAGAACTCTACGGTCTTCGGCAGTGAAGGCATCGGCCTGATCTTTGGGGAAGAAGTCGTAGTCGTTTTTGCCGATCAAATCATTACGGGAATAACCCAGTAGCATCTCCCCGGCACGATTGAACAGTTCGAAACGCAGATCGTCCGCGCGCTTGAGAAACACCATTGCCGGGATGTGATCGACAATGGAATCCAGAAGTTGGGTGGTTCGATGCAGGGCCTCATCAGTTTGTTTGTGCTCAGTGATGTCTGTAATAAAGCCATGCCAGAGCACAGAGCCGTCCGGTTCTTGTTGTGGTAGTGCGTTGCCGAATAACCAGCGCACTGTGCCATCGTCAAACTTTATTCGGAATTCACGCCGCCATGGGGCCAGGCGTTGTGCCGAGACCTGGATAGAGACCATGATGTCATCTAAGTCATCTGGATGGATTACGGCAAATGCTTTGGCTGAATCTTCGCGAACATCTTCCGGGTTGATCCGGAAGATATCGCGGATGGCGTCACTGGCGAAGGGAATACAGGAGCTGCCATCGGGACGCCGTCTGAACTCATAGACAACGCCGGGTACCCGGCTGGCAATTTTATGCAGACGGTCCAGAGTTTCCTGTCGTTTGTCATCTGCCAGCTTTTGCTCAGTGATATCCAGGACAGTGCCATGCATACGAATGGCCTGCCCAGCGGTATTGAACACGACTTCGCCACGGCCATGAATGTGGTACATGCTCCCATCGGGCCACACTATCCGATGCACACAGTCATAGATTCGCCCTCCGTCCAGCGCGCTGCGAACGGTCTCCTCCAGGCGCATCACATCGTCAGGGTGTATCCGCTGGCGGAAGATTTCATAGTTAGGCGTTACACTGTGCGGTTCGAGGCCCCACAGTCGAAAATGCTCGTCTGACCACGTTAATTCCCCTGAAATCGGGTTCCATTCAAAACTGCCCAAGCGGGCGACCCGCTGCGCCTGGTTCAGACGTTCCTCGCTTTCGCGTAGTAGCTGTTCACGTGAGTTCCCAATGAAGCGCAGAGTCACACTCTCGCGCAGGTGGCGATGGGTGCGTTGGGCGATCAAGATGGTTAGCAACAAAAACAGCGTTGTCATCGTGCCCATTGCGATCGGGATCTCCTCGCCCTCAGCGAACAGGCGCAGGATCAAGGCGGTGAGCGCGGGGAGTGTGAATGCCAGGACCGAGACCAGATCGATCGACAGAGTGGTGATGGCGCCCGCCGTCATCCCCGCAAGCGCGAAGGCCAGGAAGGTCTGATGAGGGACATCATTGACGGGATACAGCAGGAAGCTCGCCAGCCCCCATACTACGCCAGTCGCCGCGATACCTGCGCGGAAGCTCGGTAACCAGTTGTTATCGGCGTCACCCTGGATGCGGCGATATGCGACAAACAGCAAGGTGCGTGCGGTCAGCACGAAGATCAGGAGTGCCAGCCAGCCGAGGATGGCCGTCGTCGCAATGGTGCCCCACTGCACCCCAACAAGAATCAGTGCAATTATCATGTTCGCGGCTAACGATATAGGAAAACTGGCATAAAGCGATTGAATTTTCTCGGCGCGAAGTGCATCCGATTCGTGGGCTGCAGTAGGCATATTTGCGTGTGTTTGCATGCGAATTTCAGCAGTTAAACTATGAAAAAAGGAAGCGCATAAATAATTCAGGGAAATGGGTTTCCGAAAAGTTAATTTGTCTGGGGATCATCAGAACAAGTCCATATTTGATCACACTTTAAATTGCCCGACGAGTTTTTCCAGTTGTCCAGCGAGCTGGTTCAAATGGCCACTCGTTTCGGCGGCTCTGTCCATTGCGGTCGCGCTATTCTCGGCCGATTGATTGATGGTGAGAATGTTGCGATTTATTTCTTCGGCCACGGCCCCCTGCTCTTCGGCAGCGCTCGCAATTTGTGTATTCATGTCGCGGATGATGCCGATTGCACTGACGATAGACGTCAGGGCCTCACCCGCCTTGGCAGCATGATCGACACTGGCTTTTGCCTCGCCTCGACCATCATTCATCACTTGCACTGCATTTTTGGCGCCCTGTTGCAGTCGCTGAATCATTTCTTGAATCTCGGCCGTGGACTGTTGGGTGCGGCTGGCCAAGGTTCTAACTTCATCTGCGACGACGGCGAAACCACGCCCTTGCTCACCGGCACGTGCGGCTTCTATAGCGGCATTCAGGGCCAACAAATTGGTTTGTTCGGCAATGCTCTTGATGACATCAAGGACAGATCCGATCTTGTCGGTTTCTGATTCCAGTGTTTGAATTACACTGCCGGCATTTTCTACTTTATGCGCCAGACGAGTGATCGCCTCAACGGTTTGAATAACTATTTTGTGCCCATTCTCTGCTACATCATCAGCGTTAACCGCAGCCTTTGCCGCTTCATCGGCGCTACGAGCCACTTCCTGCACGGTCGCCGTCATTTCGTTCATGGCAGTTGCTACTTGGTCGGTTTCACTCCGTTGTATTTGTGCGCCTTGGTTGGCCTCATTGGTAATATTGGTCAGACCAACGGACGTGCTGGATAATTGAGCGGCAGCCGCTCTGGTTTTATTGATCGCATTGTGAACTGCCTCCATGAAGTGGTTAAGGCCGTGTCCGATGTTGCTTCTGACATGTGCCTGTCGGAAGGTAAGGTCAATCTCTTCTGTCGAGACACTCATGTGTTGGGCGAACTCTTGAACTTCTTCCGTCTGAATGGCCTCGCGATGGAGTTGTATCGCCATATATACCAGAACCGCGACTTCAAATACGACGTAAGCAGCGTGTATCAGGACGATGTGAATTCCAGTCCTGTTTTCGAAGATAAAGACACCATAGTTCCATTCCTGAAAGAAATTGAACGCGATATGATGTACCGCAATCACTGCAGCTGCAATGACGATGGGTAACCAGTCGCGGTAATACAACAAGAAGGCGAGTAGTGCGAAAATGCCGAAATGGAGTTCGACCATTCCGTGCGCTTGATGAATTGTCAGTGCCGACATCACCATGAAGCCAATGCCTGCCGCAATGCGGGTCACGCGTGCGCCGGGGGCGAGGTAGCTGAGCACAAATGGCACGGTTACTGCCGGGAGGCCGATTAACAGCGAAACGGTCCAGGTGTCATACCAGCTGGCGAGGCCTAATGACATGATCATGTAGGCGCATAGTACCCCTATCATGATCTTATCTCCCTTTTGATACATCTTTAGAAGACCATTTGCGGTCTCATGGGGCCTATTTGTTCCGCTAAAATTCGACATCTTTAACTCCTCGTTAAGCTATTACAATAACAACCAAATTCTTTAACCTGAGTGCTAGTGAATTTCTCACCAGCAAGTAAGTTATTAATGGCGGTCTCTACCGGGCCATTTTTATTGGCGCCGCAATTCGGTGAGTCACTGTATGGCCCGAAATATGCCATCGTGCCCTTACTGTCCAATACGGCGGCAGCGGGAGTCTTGACAGGGAAGGCGGCACTATCCAGTTGGGCGATTATCGCTTCGCCAAATCGCTTGTTTGACGCATATCGATACCCGGTATCTGGGGTATGCCCTCCTGGGCGAGGGATAACGACAAAGCGCACGTCACGAGATTTATAGGTGTCCATCAATTGGCGCACATGGACATCAGTGAACTTACTGCAAGAACAATCGGTATCCCAAAAATATAAAACCGTCACTTGGGCAGGGGCAGCTTGTGTAGTGACATAGCTTTTCCAGGCTTGTTGCGCATTGATTTTTTGGTGCAGGTGCATTTTGGCTTGGGGTTGGTCAGTAAATGGCTGGAGTAACCGAAATTCAAACCACCAAAATCCCCATAGAGTGAAGATCAGCCACAACACAAATAACCCATAGGCTACCCATAATCGATGTTTTGGATGGCTATTCGAGAGGGGATATTTCATATGCCTATTTCAAAATAAAAATCTCATCTCTTTATCGGCATTTTTTGTGATGTACTAGAGATCAAGATCGTAATCTTCGCAAAAAATATGGAGGCCAGGCTTTTCCATTAAAAATAGATGGGAGCTGGGTGCGGACAACGAGTGATCCTGCAGGTTAGGTTAGGGCTGGCCGGGGGGCATGAAACTGGAGAAGAGTCCAATATATTGGATATTATATGGTTATGGGTGACGAGAAAGGAGATAGGTCGACATGGCGCTGATGATCCGTGATATTGCGACAGAGGGATTATCAAGTTTACTGGGGCGATATGGAATGAAAGTGCGGTGGGTGGCGGATGGGGCGGCAATTCCCGGAAGCTACTGGGGCGACAGTGAGGCTGGGGTGATCGCCAACGAATTATTAATACGTAGTGATACGCCGCTGCACTCGGCGCTCCATGAAGCTTGTCACTATGTGTGCATGGATCAGCAGCGTCGTTCCGGGCTGCATACTGATGCCGGCGGTGGTTACGATGAAGAAAACGGCGTTAATTATTTGCAAACATTGCTGTCTGACTTGATTCCCGAGTGTGGTCAAGATCGGATGTTTGCCGATATGGATGCCTGGGGTTACAGTTATCGTTTAGGCTCGGCGCGTGCCTGGTTTGAGCAGGATGCGGATGATGCGCGGTTGTGGTTAGTGGGGTATGGCCTGATCGATGAGATATCTCGGCCGACATGGAAGTTACGCCAGTAATCGGTGCAGCGCGCTGCTTGGCACGCTGCACCGGTACCCGTGTTACATAGCCATTGCTAACGGGGTTTGCTGAATCCCGGCAATATGCCAATTGGCATTGGTCTGGGCGTGCGAGCGTTGTACATGCCAGATCTCATCGAAGGTTTCGATAGGGCCATTCGCCTGTTCGCGGATTTGACCCGTATAGCGGACGCTGGCGATGGTCAGGTCACCTTCGTTGTAAACGTCTAATACCTTGGCATCGACGGAGATCACTTCAGTGTGTTGTACGGTATCGCCAAGCTCCTGCATTTGGAGACTGATCTCGGCGAATATTTCCGGCGTGGTGTATTCGCGGATGTCATGCAGATCCCTGGCATCATTGGCGGCTTGCAACCGGATAAAGTGGCTCTTCGCCAAACGGACAAAGTTATCTTCGTCAAACCATGATGGGCGGGTGCTGGTGCCACCACCGCCGGAAGAAGACATGCCACTACGTTCCTGCGAGGCATCTATGACCGGGGCGGGGCCACCGTCGCTGTGTCCAGCGTATTGAACCTGGCCCCTGGCCGGGGTAGGTCGACGCATGGCGCGAATCACAAAGAAAATGAGTGCCGCAATGCCGAGCATCAGCATGATGTCGAAGGGCTTGATGCCATCGAAGCCGTGTCCCATAAACAGCGAGGCGAGCAAGCCGCCTGCGGCCAATCCCATCAAGGGCCCTAACCAGCGATTACCACTCTTGGCCGGGGCAGAGGCGGGAGCTTGCGTCGGCGGGGCCTTAGGGGCAGCCTGCTGGCTCACGTTGTTGCGTTGGTAACCAAAACTCTTGCCGCCGCCAAAGCGCTTGGCCTCGGCCTGGCCGATAAACAACGTGCTACTGATTAGAGCGATAACAAACAACTTGATAAATCTGGTCATGGTTGACTCCATTCAATGAATGCCGCGCTAGTGTATCACTGGATGGGGCAAGGGTAGGGGCTTGACTTGTTTCCATGTTTCGACAATAATTGAAGTGTGGAAACAAAAACAGCACTTTCTGCCTTATCAGCACTGGCCCAGGAATCCCGGCTGGCGGTCTTTCGTGCCTTGGTACAGGCCGGACCGGAGGGGTTGGCTGCGGGTGCGATCAGCGAGCATACCGGTATCCCGCCATCGTCACTGTCTTTTCATCTCAAGGAATTGGCGCACGCCAATATGGTGGAGTCTCGGCAGGAAGGGCGATTCGTTATTTACAACGCCAACTTTTCCACCATGAATGAGTTGCTCTCGTTCATGGCTGAGAATTGTTGTGGCGGTAATAGTTGTGCGCCGGTCTGTGTGCCGGATAAGAAGGCTAAAGTGAGGTCAAAATGAAACGTTTTCATGTGCATGTTGCGGTAGACAATCTGGCGGAGGGTATCCGTTTTTATTCAACGATGTTCGCAGTCGAGCCGACTGTGGCCAAACCTGATTATGCAAAATGGATGCTGGATGATCCACGGGTCAATTTTGCCATCTCGCAGCGCGGTGCTGAGGTTGGTCTGGATCATCTGGGTATTCAGGTAGAGTCGGCGGACGAACTTGCGGAAATGAACGCACGCTTGCAGAAGCTACAGACAGGTGTCGCTGAAGAAGTGGGTACGGCCTGTTGCTATGCGAAGTCTGACAAATACTGGACGGCTGATCCGTCCGGTATCGCTTGGGAAACATTCCATACCTTGGATAGCATTCCAGTCTTTGGCGGCGCAGCGAGCCAGCAAATGGATTGCTGTGGTCCTCAGGCAAAAACGGAAACTACCTCTCCCTGTTGTGTGCCCGTGAGTATAAGCAAGACACCTTCCAAGTCCTGCTGTTAGGAAATATTCATGAGCAAAACATACAACGTTCTGGTGCTGTGCACCGGCAATTCGGCGCGCAGCATCCTGGGTGAGGCGCTATTCAATCATTTTGGCGCAGGGCGCATCCGCGCTTTCTCAGCGGGCAGTCAACCTGCGGGTAAGTGTTGCTTTGGAGACACTGGTGCATCATGGTATCCATGTCGCTGATGCCCGCAGTAAATCATGGGATGAGTTTTCAGGTCCGGGGGCAGTGAGCATCGATTTTTTGTTCACGGTTTGCGCCAATGCGGCTAATGAACCTTGTCCGATATTTCCGGGGCAGCCAACGACGGCGCATTGGGTTATTCCTGACCCAGCACATGTCGAACCAATGAAGGCTCGGCGTGCAGCGTTTGAGATAGCCTATCAACAATTGGAGCAGCGCATTCGCGCCTTTTTGGAATTGCCGCTGGATTCGATGGCGCGAGATGAAATTGTCGCCGCTGCACGCCGTATTCATGAAATTAAATCAGTGTGAGCACAGAAAGCGATATCTTGGCTGAACCTGTGGCGATGAATTTTTTCGAACGCTATCTGACGTTATGGGTGGCATTATGTATTGTAAGCGGAATTGCGCTCGGGCAAGTTTTTCCCGTTCTATTTCAAAGCATCGGCCGGATGGAGGTGGCACAGGTCAACCTTCCGGTGGGGTTGCTGATCTGGGTGATGATCATCCCAATGTTGATCAAGATCGACTTCGGCGCGTTGCATCAGGTGACGGCGCACTGGAGGGGGATCGGAATCACACTGTTCATCAATTGGGCCGTAAAGCCATTTTCCATGGCCCTGCTGGGTTGGTTGTTTGTGCGCCAGCTGTTCGCTCCTTATCTTCCAGTCGAGCAAATTGATAGCTACATCGCTGGTTTGATCTTGCTGGCGGCAGCGCCATGCACGGCCATGGTGTTCGTTTGGAGTCGGTTTTCCAATGGCGATCCCTATTTTACGCTCTCGCAGGTGGCGCTTAATGACCTGATCATGATCTTCGCTTTTGCACCAATCGTGGGACTGTTGCTCGGCATGTCTTCGATCATCGTGCCGTGGGATACGCTGCTGACCTCGGTGCTGCTCTACATCGTGATCCCGGTCATTCTGGCGCAACTCTGGCGCAAGGCATTGCTACAGAAAGGGCAGACTGCTTTCGATGCCATGCTGGCAAAGATCGGTCCATGGTCGATCGGTGCCTTGCTGGTGACGCTGATATTGCTCTTTGCGTTTCAGGGCGAAGCCATTCTGAATCAGCCATGGGTGATCGCAATACTGGCGGTGCCGATTCTGATTCAGGTGTTTTTTACTTCGGGGTTGGCTTATTGGCTCAATCGTAAAGTAGGTGAGAAACACAATATCGCTTGTCCTTCAGCGTTAATCGGTGCTTCCAATTTTTTTGAGCTGGCTGTCGCTGCGGCCATCAGTTTATTTGGATTTAATTCCGGCGCGGCATTGGCAACAGTGGTCGGAGTGTTGATCGAAGTGCCCGTAATATTGTTGGTGGTGCGGATTGTAAATTCGACACGAGGTTGGTACGAAAAGGAAACCAGCCGTTGAGGCTGTAGAAAAACCCAAAACCACCCAATAAATCGCCCCCGCGATCTGCCATAATTTCACTGCGAAATAAAACAAAGGTGGACGCGACATGGCACGGTTCAAAG
>JACQEP010000005.1 GCA_016200485.1 Gammaproteobacteria bacterium | reverse complement strand
TGTAATTGGAGCGCGGTTGTTCCCAGAAAAGCGATGTCAACAATGTCGGTGAGACCGTCAAATAGATCGTTTGTGCCACGAATGGCGAGAATTTTTTCGCCCGTTACGTTGTTCTGGAACAGCGTGGCGGAGAAGCCGTTGGCATCGGTGCGCTGGGAGAGGACGGTGTAGCCGAGGGCGAAGGTATTCGCTTGCTGCTGGGCGAAGTCTGCCGTATTTTGCAGTTCCGGAGCCGGATACACATTGGGTGCCAAATTCGCGTAACTTGCTTGTGCTAGCAGGGAAAATTCGAAATATTGATTGATGGTAGCCATGGTCGTCTCCAGTTTCGTTAGTTAGTGAATTTGGTCGGTTTTAGGGTGTTCAAAAGCAAATCTTTGGATGTCGGCAGGGGATTTTGGCAAGAAGCAGCGCCGCCCAGGTATGGACCAAAAATTACTTGTAACCAATTGCCGTGAGCAGAAAATGTTGTTCTTAACGCGAGCCGTTCCTTCGTGCGCTGATCAAAAACATACTCTTCGACTTTTCTGACGTTCCATAACAATGGCTTGATTTCTGCGTCAACACCGTACCTTGCCATGGATTCCGAAATTTCTTGTTTAATGACTTGTCCACTCGAATCCAGTGTGTATCGGTAAAGCTGGTTTCCATCACCTATTTCTACGAATCTGTAGCCATAGTCCCCCAGCGCTTGCCAGACCAGCCCCGACGTATTCGGATAACCACGATATCCCTCAACCCCCTCCACCGTTTTGTAGATTTTCAGCCCCGCTTCGTTTTCACACAGGTGGTTAAAATAAAGCTTGCCGGGGATAACATCCCATGTTGGAATCAAGATGAAGATGGCAATCACCGTGTATTTCGCAGCCCGGTTTGCTATGCGTCTTGCAACGAACCGTGCGAGCCAAACGTAAAGAACAACCGCCAATAAAATAGATAATCCGATCATTTCACGCCGCCTTTTTCAATGAAATTTCGTTTTCCATCCAGCAGTCATTCCCGGGCAATAGCGCAATTTTCTCGCCGCCAGTCAGGATTGCACTGTTGAAAATGATCTTGCCGCTGCCGTCGCTGTCGGCGATGACATCGAAGCCTTCACCGCTGTTGTAGACGTAAGTGTCGTTGCCGGCGCCGCCGATCAGTGTGTCGTTGCCTGCGCCGCCGGTGAGGGTGTCGTTGCCGATGCTTCCGACCAACAGGTCGTTTTGGCGGCTGCCGGTCAAGACGTCGTTGCCGGTTCCGCCAAGCATGAATGCAGATGGGTCACCGGCATTAGTAATCATGGCGGATTTACCGGCCTGGATGTACCAGTCGCTCATGCTTGGAAGTGTCGCGTTGATCGCCGCAAGCTCCTCGGTGGTAAAAGGCGATATCGTCCAATCCGGTGTGACGGTTTGGGATAAATAATTTTTGAAGTATTGTTGGTAGCCTTTGGACTCGGTGATGGAGTGACCGATACCGACTACCTCCGCGGTGTCGAAGTGGATGCCGCCGCTGACGCCATCGAAAAGGTTTTGCCCAACGCCGGGACGCCCCGCCTCTTCGGTGTAATATTTCTCCATCGCAAAGGCGATCAAGGCATCGGTGAGATTGCTGTCGGACTTTGTGAGGCCGCCGTCTTGGGCGATTTTCCACATATCGGCAGTAAAGCGGGTGACCATGGCGTCGGGAGCAACTGTTCCACCACCGGGCAATGGCGCATTTCCAGCCTCATGACGAACCAAGCGCTCAATAAAGTTCTCATCAAGCGTTGTCGTATTGAAATAATACAAATTTGAATCAAAAACCATCTTTAACAAATCACCTAGCTTAAAAGTGACCTGATTCAGTGTTTGGTCTGGTGCGGCGGTCTTTATGCTTTGCAAAAACGCAGTCAGCAGAGTTTGTGAGTGGAGGTTGACTTGTGCCTCTAATGGAATGGCGATTATGTCATTGTTGTACTGCTGAGAAATATCAGTTTGTGAGCCGATGCGGTCATAGGGCAAATAACTCAGTATTTCATCTTGCACGTTAATATCAATAACATTGCTCTCGTTCTGAACAATCCCAGAGTCTATGACAGATGCATTTACAAAGTTGGTAAGGCCCTGTAACTGCGCGTCGCTGTAGATCGGTTGGCCGTTTGTGGTTTCACTTCGCAAATAAGCCAGAAGATCCTGCGCGGCCGAATGCGTTATCAGCTCCCCCGTTAGGCCATCCACAGCTGTATACGTGAGCGCAGACCTGCGGAACGGGGCCTGGTCAAACGTGTAGGCACTTTCGCCGAACATAACTGCCATTAAAGCCGCCAGCCCACCACCGAGGCTGTGCCCAGTAAAGGTGATGGTTGCCCCAGGATTTTGGGCCTTGACTGCAAGATAGTAATCCGCTGCCTGTCGCAGCTGGCCGGATAGATTACCGTTAGCCAATGGGATGTCGCCATACACCCAATCAGCGGCACCTGGCCCTGTGCCTGCATAGGAGATGACGATTTCAGAGCTGTGCGCAATATCTGGACCGTTGATGAATGAGGCGGCCTCAAAGCCGCTTCCATCCTGAGGGTTTTCGTGTTTAGTTAGATTCCAACCTTGTGGAATAGGAAATTTATTGACATCAGGCCGAGTAGAAATATACGAAGCACCCGCCATCAAAGCATAATCTATTATAGTCGTCATAATTATTTCGCTCCCTTGAACACTGAATTGCATGGGCAAATTTCATCACCAATTTTCTTGTGATCACAAAATTTCAAACAAGCATCAAGCGACGGTTGGTCAGTAAACCAATCGGGGCTTAGCCATCCGGCTTTTCCATAGTAGTCAGTTTTGATACACCCGCCCTCCGCCCCAGCATATGGCTCACGCAGGATGGTTTTGTATTGGGGATAATTTCGTAGAAGGTCGTTGTTCCACTTCTGTATGGTTTCTGTATCAATCATACCTTTGTGAACCATTTCTTTTACATGCTGAGCATTTAGATTGATCACAACGTTGAACGATTTGAATTCAGCGGGAAATTCTGATATCTGAATGCGCTTCCATTCCTTGTCATCATATTTGAAAAATACATATGGCGGATTCGGCCTTCCCCATTTATTGTATGACAAACATAAATTTGGATCCGCGACGATGTACGGCGTACCGTTGAGAATATGTAGCGCCAATAGATTGAAGTTGGTACGCCCGATATCTTCACCATATTCGCTCGTCCACGTGATGGCCTTGTTCGAGTTCGGTAATATGAAAGAAATCGTGTGCTCCTTAATCGGTTCTGACTGGCCAATTTCGTGCTGCCCACCATAAGTTTGTGAGCGTTTGACGATGATCTTTTGTCCATCGTGTAGGAGTACCTCTTCTTTCCAGCTATCCCCCCCCCAGCCCAAACCACCCCGCTTCGGCATTGAGACTGATGCCCACCGTCAACAGCATTGCAATCGCAGTATTGGTCATTCGTCGAAAATATTGATTATTCACATCGCTCTCCTTGCATAGAATTGCTGACTAGTCTACGAACCATGATTATCGCTCCCGCCCACTCTCATCCACATGCTGCATCAGTGGGCTGAGGATGTATTCAATCAATCTTCTCTTCCCGGTCTTCACCTCCACCGTCACCGCCATGCCGGGGCTGAGGTGGATGAGTTTGTCTTCGATGCGCATGGTGTTCTTTTCGAGCAAGACTCTGGCGGTGAACAGGAGGCCGCGTTTCTCGTCTTGCACGGCGTCGTCGGAGACGTCGATCAGTTCGGCGTTGAGGGTGCCGTATTTGGTGAAGGGGAAGGCGTCGACTTTAACTTCGGCTTGCTGGCCTTCGTGGACGAAGCCGATGTCTTTGTTGTCGATGACGGCTTCGACTTCGATGCTGTTTTCGTTGGGGACGATGACCATGAGTTGTTGGGCGGGGGTGACGACGCCGCCGACGGTGTGGACGGCGAGTTGTTGCACGACACCATCGACCGGGGCGGTAAGGCTGAGTAGCTGGTTGCGTTGATCGGCTTTGATGGTTTCCTGGTTTAGGCCCTGGCCACGACGTTTGGCGTCGGCGAGATCGGCGAGGGCTTTGTTGAGGGCGTCGGCGGCTTCGGCCTTGCGTTGTTCCTTGAGCTGGGCGAGGTTGGCGATCAGCTCCTGGCGGTGTTGTTTTTGGGTTTGGAGGTCTTGGCTTTGTTCGATGCGTTGTTGTTCGAGCTGTAAATAGTCATGCCGGGCGACGAGTTGTTTGTCGGCGAGGGTCTTGAGCGATTCGGTGCGTTCGGTGACGAGCGGTAAGGTGGCTTCGAGTTTTTTGATTTGTTCTTCGGTGCCGGCGAGTTCGGACTGGCGGCGACTGTGTTCGCTGTCCAGCGCGCTGAGCCGGGATTGATATTGTTGCCATTGGCTGGCGAGCAGTTGTTGCTGCGGTGCGAGGACGTCGGTAGTGGTTGATTTTGGCCAATGGGCAACCGGTGTGCGGTTGGTTTGCATGGCGTTGACCAGGGCACTGGCGCGGGCGAGTTCGGCCTGGGCGGTGCCGTATTCGTTGCCGAGCCGGGTGGCGTCGGCTTGGGTGCCGGTGGCATCGAGTTCGATCAGCAAATCGCCTTTTTTTACACGCTGCCCTTCTTTGACATGAATGGCGCTGACGGTGCCGATCTCCAGCGGTTGGATGACTTTGGTGCGGTCGCTGGGGACAACCTTGCCTTGGGCGACGGCGACGATGTCGATCTTGCCGAGGCAGGCCCAGATGACGGCGAGCAAAAACAAGACGACGATGCTCCCGCTGATGGCGCGGCCGATGGGTGACGGCGGCGTTTCCTGGATCTCCAGCGCGGCGGGGAGGAATTGGAGTTCGTCGGGGTTGCGGTTTGTTGTCATGTTAGTTGCGTCAGTTCAGCTTGTTTAGTTTCAGTTTGTTCGTTCAGTTAATTATTAATAGCTTGTTGAAAAAGTGATTCTGGTTCTTTTCCCTCAGGGAAAAAGTTAGGATGAGTGCATTGATCCCCTCACCCTAGCTCTCTCCCTGGGGGAGAGGGCATTATTTTTTCACCTACGCTTATCACTTCACCTGTCCCTCTTTGAGGGAGAGGGTGATTTCAACAAACTACTAATCAGTCATTCAAAAACTCTCTTCACCAGTCAACTGCAAAAAATCTTTAGGAAATAGCTGTCTACACAACTCCCTCTCCCTCAGGGAGAGGGTTGGGGTGAGGGGTGTTTAAACAACAATATATTTGCCCCAGCACGACCTCTATCTCATTCAAAATCTCATGGTTCCAGAATCGCTTTACTCGATACCCCATTCTTTCAAGTTCGCGAGTACGCCTCGCATCTTTGTCTGCCACCAAACCATGCTGCCCACCATCGGCTTCTATAATCAATTTGGCTTCGAAACATACAAAATCGACAACGTACGGTTCAATCACTACCTGGCGTCGAAATTTGAATCCCGCCATATTACGTGAACGCAAACGCTGCCATAACATTCGCTCGGCATCGGTGGCTTGACGGCGCAGAGCCTGAGCAAGCGCTTTCATGTTTTTAATCCCATCATCCTCGGGAAGTGCTCCTGCGTTGCTCTACCTCGCACATTTCTGCCTTGCATCCTTATTACACCCCTCACCCTAGCCCTCTCCCTGAGGGAGAGGGGATTATATTTTTGTATATACTTCAATGCGCGATGGAGCTTTCAGCCTCAAATTCAATCGAAGACCTTTTCTGCTCCGCCTTGGCCTTTTCTTCTTGCCGTTGTTTTTGTTCGGCAACTTTTTTATTAGTGGCTTGCACAATGCCTTTGGAATGTTGATCGAGACATTGTGCGAGAGTGATCATCTGGGCACGCAGTGCTTCGATTTGCGTCGGCTCGATCAAACCACGCTTGGCGGCGCGTTGCAGGTAGTAATCCATCGGTGCTAAACCCTTGCGGGCATTGGCGATGTGTTGCAGGTGTTGTTTGATGGTGGTGCGGCCTTGAGTGAGGGCGAGTTGCAGACCGATTTGGTCGATGGCGCGCATCAGCGGCAGACCGATCACCTGTTTGGCGTGATCATTCCAGTTTTCGGTGAGGCTCCATAGCGTGTCTGCCAGTTGGTCGGCGATTTGCGTTGGATTTTGGATTTGCGCTTCAGTTGTTGTATTGGTCATGGCGTTCTCCTTTGCATTGTTTGTTTAAATTTATTCAATATTCAAATTTTGTATCTAGTGTTCATCCATTGTTCTCTCTCCCGGCCCTTCGGGCCACCCTCTCCCACAAGTGGGAGAAGGGAAAAGATTGAGTTATCGTTGGCAACAATCTTCTGGCTTGCGCCGTAATACGGCTGACACTCCCTGCTGTTGCGATGAATCACGTTACCTTTTATCCCTAATCCTTATTCCCCTCTCCCGCCAGCGGGAGAGGGGCGGGGGAGAGGGCAAGTTGTAGCCGTTCCAATACACTCTCCAACTGCTGCATGACTTCATTGTTCCAAAAACGCAGCACCGTATATCCCTGACTTTTCAACCACGCGTCCCGATGGTGATCATAGTCTGTTTGCTCGGCATGTTGGCTACCATCAATTTCAATAATCAATTTGTGCGTCAAACATACAAAATCTACAATGTAGGATCCCATGGGTTTTTGTCGCTTAAATTTTAGGCCCATGAAACGGTACGCGCGCAGGTGATGCCACAACCGTTGCTCGGCCTCAGTCTGGTTGCTGCGCAAGTTTTTGACGTTGTTCAGCATTCTCCCTCTCCCCTGCCCCTCTCCCACTCGTGGGAGAGGGGCACAACTTTTGCGCCTCCCTTGCTCGCGGAATGAGGTGTTTTTCCTTTCCTCTTTCATCTTTTATCTTTCGCCTGTTTTAAACACATCGCCCAACTGATATTGATACAGCTTGGCATAGTGACCATGCAGGTTGATGAGCTGCGTATGATTCCCCTCTTCCACAATCTCGCCTTTGTCGACGACGATGATGCGGTCGGCCTGGCGCACGGCGCTGAGGCGGTGGGCGATGATGAACACGGTGCGGTCTTTGCAGATGCGCTGCATGTTGTCCTGGATGATGCGTTCTGATTCGTAGTCGAGGGCGCTGGTGGCTTCGTCGAAGATGAGGATCTTGGGGTTGGTGATGAGGGCGCGGGCGATGGCGATACGTTGCCGCTGGCCACCGGAGAGGTTGCTGCCGTGTTCACCGATGATAGTGTCATAGCCATGCGCCAGCTCGAGAATGAAGTCATGGGCGCCAGCGAGTTTGGCGGCGTGGATGACAAAATCCAGCGGCAGGCCGGGATCGGCGAGGGCGATGTTGTCGCGCACGCTGCGGTTGAAGAGGACATTTTCCTGCAACACGACGCCGACTTGTCTTCTGAGCCAGGTGGGATCGATCATGGCGAGGTCGACGCCGTCGACCAGCACTCTTCCGCTTTCGGGGACATACAGCCGTTGAATGAGTTTGGTGAGCGTGCTTTTACCGGAACCGGAGCGACCGACGATGCCGATGACTTGGCCGGGGTTGACGTCGAGGTTGATACGCTTGAGCACTTCGGGGCGATCGGGCTGATAACGGAAGGTCACCTGATCAAAGGTGATGCGACCTAACATTTGCGGCAGACTGGCGCGGTTGGGGTTGTGGCTGGGTTCGCGTGGGGCGTTGAGCACATCACCGAGGCGTTCGACGGAGACACCGGCTTGTTGAAAATCTTGCCACAATTGAACCAAACGTAAGATCGGGCCGCTGACGCGGGCGGCGAGCATGTTGAAGGCAACAAGCTGGCCGACGCTGAGTTCGCCGTCGATCACGAGTCTGGCGCCAAACCACAGCGTGGCAACGATGACGAGTTTGTTGATGAAGGACGCAATCTGGCTGGCGAGGTTACCGAGGGTGCTGGTCTTGAAGCTGGCATTGACGTAACCGGCGAGTTGTTCTTCCCATTTGCGTTGCAGTTGTGGTTCGACGGCCATGGCTTTGATGGTCTGGATGCCGCTGACGCTTTCGACGAGGAAGGCTTGATTTTCGGCGCCGCGGTTGAATTTTTCCTCGACTCTGTTTCGTAGCATCGGGGTGACGATGACGGACAAGATGATATATAACGGGATGGCGGCGAGCACGACCCAGGTCAGGGTCGGGCTGTAGTAATACATGACGGCAATGAAGACGACGGTGAAGAAGAGGTCGATCACCAGCGTCAGGGCGGAGCCGGTGAGAAAGTTGCGGATGTTTTCCAGTTCGCGGACACGGGCGACCGTGTCGCCTACTCTGCGTGCTTCGAAATAGCTGATCGGTAACGCGAGCAAATGATTGAACAACTTGGCGCCGAGGCCGACGTCGATGCGCTGGGTGGTGTGCGAGAACAGGTAAGTCCGCAGACCGGTGAGCACCACTTCAAATAAGGAGACGACGATCAGGCCAAAGGCGAGCACATCAAGCGTAGTGAGGCCTTTGTGGACCAGGACTTTGTCGATGACGACCTGGAAGAATAAGGGCGTGACCAGCGCGATCAGTTGCAGAAAGAATGAGGCGAGTAATACTTCGCCAAACAGTTTGCGATATTTGAGGATGGCGGGGATGAACCATTTGAAATCGAAGCGCTGATCCAGGCCCAGTAAACCCGCGCGTTGGGTGACGAGGATCAGCGCGCCGGACCAGAGGGTTTCGAATTCGGCGCGTGTATAGATCAAGGGACGAGATTCAAGCGGATCCTGGACCAGGACCTTGGTGTCATCGCCTTCGGTCTTGATGCCGCCGAGGATGAACCAGTGGCCATCATGGTGTTGGGCGATGGCGGGAAACTGAATGCGGTCGAGCCGGGAACTATCGGAAGTGACTTGCTTTGCCTTGAGGCCGAGGAATTTGGCGCCGCGTAACAATTCGCTGGCACCACAGACTTCGCCGGAACGGCCGAACTGGTGTTGTAATTGACCGGGGTCGGCGGCGATGCCATGAAACCGCGCCAGCATGACCAGACACGTGAGGCCAGTGTCCTGGCGGTTGTTGGCGTCCTGCATTGTCGATCTCTTTAATTAGTTATTGTTTTTCTCTTCCCTACTCTGTAAGGCAATTAACGTGCCAATGATGTGCGCGGCTTGATTCATCAATAGGTTACGTGCGCACTATAAAATATACATTTTATATGCATATACAAAGTGTAAAGTTTTCCGACACTATATTTTCTATCATTTGCCCAAAACAAAACGCCCCGCACGGGAGCGGGGCGTTAATTCAGTACACTATATTATCTTCAGTGCGAACCAGCGGGGTTGCCGATGCCGCCTTCTTTCGGCTTGGAGGCATCATCCGCCGGTTTCACGCCACTGCCGCCATGCGGCTCGTGATCGATCCAGTCTTGCGGCACGCGCGGTGGACGACCCGACATGATGTCATCGATCTGATCGCTGTCGATGGTTTCATACTTCATCAGCGCATCGGCCATGGCATGCAGCTTGTCCATATGTTCGGTCAATATTCGGCGTGACCGCTCGTAATTGCGATCGACAATCACCCGCACTTCTTCATCAATCACATGCGACGTTTCATCGGATACGGCTTTGTGTTGGGTTACCGAACGACCGAGAAACACTTCGCCTTCATCTTCGCTATACGTCAACGGTCCCAGACGCTCTGACAGGCCCCATTTGGTGACCATGTTGCGAGCGATCTCGGTGACGCGCTGAATATCGTTGGAAGCGCCAGTAGTCACCTTGTCGAAACCGAAGATCAGTTCTTCGGCCAGACGACCACCGAACAGGCTGCTGATCTGACTTTCGAGCCGCTCTTTACTGTAACTGTAACGATCCTCTTCAGGCAGGAACATGGTCACGCCGAGGGCGCGGCCGCGCGGAATGATGCTGACTTTGTAGACCGGATCGTGCGAGGGCACCATGCGGCCGACAATCGCATGCCCTGCTTCATGATAAGCGGTCAAACGCTTTTCCTCTTCGTTCATGACCATGGACTTGCGCTCGGCGCCCATCATGATCTTGTCCTTGGCCTTTTCGAACTCTTCCATGCTGACCAAACGCTTGTTGGCCCGCGCTGCGAACAACGCGGCTTCGTTGACCAGGTTGGCCAGATCGGCGCCGGAGAATCCGGGCGTGCCACGGGCGATCAAACTTGGTTTGACATCGTCACCCAGCGGCACCTTGCGCATGTGTACACGCAGGATTTGTTCCCGGCCACGCACATCCGGCAACGGCACGACCACTTGACGGTCGAAACGGCCTGGGCGCAACAAGGCGGGATCAAGCACATCCGGACGGTTAGTGGCGGCAATGACAATCACACCTTCATTACCTTCGAAACCATCCATTTCCACCAACAATTGATTCAAGGTCTGTTCGCGTTCGTCATGACCACCGCCCAAACCGGCGCCACGATGACGACCCACCGCATCGATTTCATCGATGAAAATAATGCACGGTGCATGCTTCTTCGCCTGCTCGAACATGTCGCGCACGCGCGAAGCACCAACACCGACAAACATCTCCACGAAATCCGAACCGGAGATCGAGAAAAACGGCACTTTGGCTTCACCGGCGATCGCTTTAGCGAGCAATGTTTTACCAGTACCGGGTGAACCGACCATCAATACGCCGCGCGGGATTTTGCCACCCAGCTTCTGGAATTTGCCCGGATCGCGCAGAAATTCAACCAGCTCGCTGACTTCTTCCTTGGCTTCTTCAACACCGGCAACATCGGCGAAAGTGACTTTGACTTGATCTTCGCTCAGCAACTTGGCTCGACTCTTACCGAACGACATCGCACCGCGGCCACCGCCACCGCCTTGCATCTGGCGCATAAAGAAGATCCAGACACCGATCAGCAACAACATCGGGAACCAGGAGATGAAGATTTGCATCATCACGCTCTGTTGTTCCTGTGGCCGTGCATTGATCTGCACACCGTTATTGAGCAGGTCCCCGATCAGACCGTTATCACCGGGGCTATAAGTCGTGAAACGTTCACCGGAGCTCATCACTCCCTGAACGTTCCGGCCTTCGATCATGACCTTCGATACTTCGCCCTGTTTGACACGAGCGATAAAATCAGAATACGACATGGTCGCCGATGTCGATTCAAGGTAAGTACCCTCTAATCTCTACTATTTCCTTATTAAAGCCGCTGGAAAATCAGCCGGACTCTATTAGGTTGCCGCAATATCATGAACTTACTACATCTTAAACTTTCTCGCCAGCAGATACACCTCTCGGCTGCGGGGACGTGACGCCTTGGGTTTGCGGGTGATCACTGTGGTGAAATGCTGGCGTAATGCCCGCACGTAATCATCAAACCCCTCGCCCTGAAACAACTTGGTCAGAAAATCACCCCCTGGCCGCAATACCTGTTGTGCAAATTCCAATGCCAATTCAGCCAGATACATCGTCCGAGGTTGATCGACTTCCCCCATACCAGTGATATTGGGGGCCATATCCGAGATTACAAGGTCCACCCGCCGGTCACCGATGAGCGCCAGCAGGCGGTCCAAGACCTCTTGCTCGCGAAAATCGCCTTCGATGAACTCTAAATTGGCTAACGGCTCCATTGGCAAAATATCAAGCGCGATCACCTTGCCGCGCTCGCCCACCAGCCGCGCCGCCACCTGCGACCAGCCGCCGGGGGCGGCCCCCAGGTCGACAATCACCATTCCAGGACGTATCAGCTTGTCCTTTTCATTGATCTCAAGCAGCTTATAAACCGCCCGCGAGCGATAGCCTTCCTGCCTGGCACGTCGGACATAGACGTCGTCCTCATGTTCTTTCAACCAGCGATGACTGCTTTTACTACGCGCCATTGTCTTGTCGCCCAGCCACCGGCAGTGATCGCATCACGCGCCGCGTTTTGTAAATAATCCAGCACATTGCTCCTAGGCCATAGCTGGCCAATAACACCAATTGCCCCAAAGGGGCACTGACCAGTCGATCATGGATCAGCCATACCAAGCCGCCAATCACCATCACGATGGCCAAGTCCAGCTTGACGCCATTAAAGGGGCTCGCGGTAACAGTGAAACCACGGCCCCGCCGTGATAAACTTGCTGGCTGTTTTCGATTTTTCTGACTCATCCAACTCAAGATACTAAACCTATGCCGCTTTCCGATACCCAAAAACGCCAGTTACGCGCCCTCAGCCATACTCTTAAACCCGTGGTCATGATTGGGACCAACGGCCTGACTGATAACGTCTGTGAAGAAATCAATGCCGCGCTGACCTTTCATGAACTGATCAAGGTTAGGGTCAGTGCTGTCGACCGTGACCGTCGTGATGCCATGATCGCTGAATTTTGCGAGCGCACTAAATGCGAGCTGGTGCAACGCATTGGCCATATTGCAACCATCTTCCGCCGCAATCCGCAGAAACAAAAAATCATGCTGGGGCGGTAAAACCCAGGATCGCGGGCATCTTGCCCGCAAAAACCGCCGATCAAGAACACAAGGCGGGCGGGACGCCCGCGATCCCATCAAGCCTGCTTACTTGCGTCCGATGCTTTTTGCGCAGCCGAAATCACCAAATACGCACCCGCCAAACTAAGCACTAAATACAGGATTGAAGAAACTCCGTGCAAACGGCCAAACTGGGCAGCGGTATCGGTGCCTGGCACAATGCCGATTGCTTTGAGTTCCTGCATCATGGGTTGCAAAACAAAGGCACTGATTGCAACGATCATCAGCATCCCCACCAACACCCATAAACGGCGAGCGCTGCGCCATGTGCTGCCTGCTTCCCGGATCGTGATCGCCGCCAGAATCGGCGCACACACAAAACCAACAATGTTCATGATAAAGAACATGTGTCCAGCCAACTCACCGGCCAGATGCCGGTCATCCAAGGCATGAAACAACACGGGGGCGGCCAGATAACCAACCGCCCACAAACCGCCAACCCAGGCGGTGATCAGCAGTCGGTCGACGCTTTGGAATAGCTTATCGGACATCGGAGTTGTTATTCGTAACGAACGGCGAGGATTTCGTATTCGCGATCACCGCCCGGTGCGCGCACAGTGACCACATCACCCACTTCCTTGCCAATCAACGCGCGTGAAATCGGCGAGCTGACCGAGATACGATGCTGCTGAATATCCGCTTCGAGATCACCCACGATTTGGTAAGTGACCTTTTGTGCAGATCCAACATCCTCAAGATCGACCGTGGCGCCGAACACCACCCTATCCTGAACCTTAAGCTTGCTGACATCGATCACCTGGGCCATAGAAAGCTGTGATTCCAGATCCGAAATGCGCCCCTCGACAAAGCCTTGCTGCTCCTTGGCGGCATGATATTCGGCGTTTTCTTTCAGATCACCGTGCGCTCGCGCCTCAGCAATCGCCTGGATAATCCGTGGCCGATCTTCACTCTTCAGCCGCTGTAATTCCTGGCGCAGACGCTCCGCGCCATGCGAAGTCATAGGGATCGTGCTCATGCTGATAACTCCTTATGCAAATCTTGCAGACGATTGACGCCATATTCCACTTTTTGCTTCATCGCCATACACGTTGCCCGAGCACCGGCTACTGTGGTGCTATACGCAACCTTGCGTTGCAATGCTTCGCGGCGAATGGTGTAGGAATCCGCAATCGCCTGACGTCCTTCCGTGGTATTCACAATAAAATTGATTTCGTCGTTCTTGATCATGTCAACGATGTTGGGCCGTCCTTCACCAAACTTGTATACACGCTGACAAGCAATGCCGGCGGCATCCAGCACCTGCCCGGTACCACCCGTGGTCAATATCTCAAAGCCAAGCTCAACCAGATCACGCACCACAGCGGCGATTTTTGGCTTGTCGGCATCACGCACACTGACAAAGGCCTTACCACTGATCGGCAATGTCACTCCGGCGGCGAATTGCGATTTAGCAAAGGCCTCGGCAAAATTGCGGCCGATCCCCATCACCTCACCGGTCGACTTCATCTCAGGACCGAGAATCGGGTCCACGCCCGGGAATTTGGCAAAGGGGAATACCGATTCCTTGACGCTGAAATATTTCGGCACCAGTTCCTCAGTAATACCCTGCGCCGAGAGCAACTGCCCCGCCATGCAGCGCGCTGCAATCTTGGCCAGCGGCCGGCCGATAGCCTTGGACACAAACGGCACGGTACGCGAGGCGCGCGGATTCACTTCAATGACATAGATCTTGCCGCCCTGAATTGCAAGCTGTGTGTTCATCAAACCGATAACTTTCAATTCGCGAGCCATCAGTTTCACTTGCTCGCGTACCTGATCCAGAAGATCGGCAGAGATGCTGTACGGCGGCAGTGAACATGCCGAATCTCCGGAGTGGACGCCGGCCTGCTCGATATGCTCCATCACGCCGCCGATCACGACATCTTTGCCGTCACAAATAGCATCAATATCAAGCTCGATGGCATCATCCAGAAAACGATCCAGCAGTATCGGTGATTCATTGGAAACCTGCACCGCATTACGCACGTAATTGAGCAGACCTTCCTCACTGTAGACGATTTCCATCGCCCGGCCACCCAGAACGTAAGACGGGCGCACCACCAGTGGGAATCCAAGTTCACGCGCGGCCTCTAGCGCTTGCTCAACATTACGAGCAGTACAATTCGGTGGTTGCAACAAACCAAGCTTATGCAGCATTTTTTGGAAACGTTCGCGGTCTTCAGCCAAATCGATGGAATCTGGTGTCGTACCGATGATCGGGGCACCTGCGGCTTCCAGGGCACGCGCCAACTTGAGCGGCGTCTGACCGCCATATTGCACGATCACACCCTTCGGCTGTTCAAGCTGAATGATTTCGAGCACATCTTCCAAGGTCAACGGCTCGAAATAAAGACGATCGGAGGTGTCGTAATCGGTGGATACGGTTTCCGGATTACAGTTAACCATGATGGTTTCATAACCATCCTCACGCAGCGCCAGCGCGGCATGCACGCAACAATAATCGAATTCAATCCCTTGGCCGATACGGTTGGGGCCGCCACCGAGGACGATGATCTTCTCACGCTTGCTCGGCGCCGCTTCACACTCATCGGCATACGTGGAATACATATACGCAGTCGCGGTTGAAAATTCACCGGCACAAGAATCAACACGCTTGTATACGGGGCGCACATTCAATGAATGGCGCAGTTGGCGAACGTCCTGCTCTTTCACGCCCAGCAACTTCGCCAGCCGACGATCAGCGAATCCTTTGCGCTTCAGATAACGCAACCGATCCTTATCCAGCGCCGCCTTACCCTGGGTGCGAACTTCAGATTCAAGCTTGATCAATTCTTCGATCTGATCCAGGAACCAGATATCGATCCAGCTGCTCTCGAACACCTGCTCAACTGTCCAACCATGGCGGAAGGCATCAGCGACATACCAAATCCGATCCGGACCTGGCGTGCGTAATTCCTGGCGCAACTTGGCAGTAATTTCTTCTGCGCTGCCATCAACGATTTTTTCATCCAGACCATCAACGCCCGTTTCCAGACCGCGCAATGCCTTTTGCAGCGATTCCTGGAAGGTGCTGCCGATGGCCATCACCTCACCCACCGATTTCATCTGCGTGCCGAGTACCGGTTTGGCCTGCGGGAATTTTTCAAAGGTAAAACGCGGCACCTTGGTGACGACATAATCGATACTTGGCTCGAACGATGCCGGTGTCGCACCGCCCGTGATTTCGTTCTTCAGTTCGTCCAGCGTGTAGCCCACTGCCAGCTTGGCAGCGACTTTGGCGATTGGGAAACCAGTGGCTTTGGAGGCCAGCGCCGATGAACGCGACACACGCGGATTCATTTCAATCACGATCATGCGGCCATCTTCGGGATTGATGGCGAACTGCACATTGGAACCACCGGTTTCAACACCAATTTCACGCAACACCGCCAGCGAGGCGTTACGCATGATCTGATATTCCTTGTCGGTGAGCGTCTGTGCGGGCGCAACAGTGATCGAGTCGCCGGTGTGCACGCCCATGGGATCGAGATTCTCGATGGAACAGACGATGATGCAGTTGTCGTTGCGGTCACGCACGACTTCCATCTCATATTCTTTCCAACCGAGCACGGATTCTTCGATCAACAACTCTTTGGTCGGCGATAGATCAAGACCACGCTCGCAAATCTCAAGAAATTCTTCTTTGTTGTAGGCAATCCCGCCGCCGCTGCCACCCATGGTAAACGAAGGACGGATGATGGTCGGGAAACCGATCTGAGCCTGCACTTGCACGGCCTCTTCCAGACTATGCGCAATCGCCGAACGCGGCGTGCTCAAGCCTATTTTATGCATTGCCTTGCGGAAACGATCACGGTCTTCGGCCTTATCAATCGCGTCGCGGCTGGCGCCAATCAGTTCAACGCCGAATTTCTCCAGCACGCCTTCACGCGCCAGATCCAGAGCGCAGTTCAACGCCGTCTGCCCGCCCATGGTGGGCAGCAGTGCATCGGGGCGTTCTTTGTCGATGATCTTGGCGACCGTCTGCCAGTTGATCGGCTCGATGTACGTCGCATCGGCCATGTTCGGATCGGTCATGATGGTGGCCGGATTGGAGTTCACCAGGATAATGCGATAACCCTCTTCACGCAGCGCTTTACACGCTTGAGCGCCGGAATAATCGAATTCACAGGCCTGGCCAATCACGATCGGGCCGGCGCCGATAATCAGGATACTTTCGATGTCTGTACGTTTTGGCATTTTCTAACTCAATCAGTCCGCAAATGAACGCGAATGGACGCGAATAAAATCATATTCGTTCACACTCATTGTATTCCCATACGATACGGCGGATACCCAGCTTTGGCGTACCAAAGTTCAATAACAGCCCCACTTTCAACCCAGATGCATTCAGATAGTTCATCACTTGGGCATCATGCTCAGGCGACAATTTCGAAAGCGCCTTCAGCTCCAACAATAATCTGTTTCCAACGACAATATCGGCGACGTAATTGCCTACTATCTTACCGCGATATCTGACTTCCAATGGCTTTTGCCGTACAAAGGGAACACCCTTATATGTCAATTCATGGCACAAGGCATTTTCGTAAACCGCCTCAAGAAATCCCGCACCCAGCCTATTACTCACTTCAAACGCACAACCTATAACCTGTTCTGAAAGCGCCGTAAGCCGCATACAAATCTATTCGTTTTTATTAGCGTTTATTTGCGTTCATTCGCGGACTGCATCAGTTCAATAAAATGATCGAATAATCCTGCTGCATCGTGTGGACCAGGGCTCGCTTCGGGATGCCCCTGAAAGCTGAAGGCCGGAACATCGGTACGCTCAAGTCCCTGGAGAGAACCATCAAACAAGGAACGATGAGTGGCACGCAGCGTCTTCGGCAATGTCGACTCTTCAACCGCGAAGCCGTGATTCTGACTGGTGATCATCACCTGTTTGCTGTCGATATCGATCACCGGGTGATTGCCGCCGTGATGACCAAATTTCATCTTCACCGTCTTGGCACCGCTCGCCAGCCCCAGCAATTGATGACCGAGACAGATGCCGAATACCGGAATGCCGGTTTTCAAAAACTGCTGAATCGCCGTGATCGCATAATCACAAGGTTCCGGATCACCCGGACCATTGGAGAGAAACACACCGTCCGGCTTGAGCTTCAATACTTCGTCGGCGCTGGTCTGCGCTGGAACCACCGTCAGGCGGCAGCCGCGATCCACCAGCATCCGCAATATATTGCGCTTGACGCCATAATCATAGGCGACCACGTGATAAGCCGAATTTTTCACTGCAGGCGGCAGGCCACCTTCCAGCGTCCAACTGCCTTGCGCCCAGTCGTAAGGACGACTCGTGGTGACAACCTTGGCCAGATCCATGCCCTTCAAACCGGGAAAGGCACGGGCAGTCTGCAGCGCGGCGTCTGCGTCGAGTTTGTCACCGGCGACGATGCAACCGTTTTGGGCGCCCTTCTCCCGCAGGATACGGGTCAGCTTGCGGGTGTCTATCCCGGCGATGCCCACCACGTTGCGGCGACGCAAATAGGCGTCCAGAGATTCCCGGCTGCGCCAGCTGGAGGGACGCAACGGCAAATCGCGGATCACCAAACCGCTGGCGGCCACGCTCGAAGCCTCTTCATCTTCTTCGTTGGCGCCGGTATTGCCGATATGGGGATAGGTCAGGGTGACGATCTGGCGGCAATACGAGGGGTCAGTCAAAATTTCCTGATAACCGGTGATCGAGGTGTTGAACACGACCTCGCCCACGGTTTGCCCCGTTGCACCGATGGAGTCGCCATAAAAAGCGGTGCCGTCTTCCAAGACCAGTAGGGCTGTATGCTTCAAAATCTACCTCCTACGCGCGTGCAAAAAGCGGGATAAGCTCCTGAGAACCATCCCGCTGCAATCGATCCAAGACCTTAATCTGAATCCGCGAAATTTTACTCGACCGGCGCCGCGATGTCTATGAAAAGCAGGGGAAAGGGGAAAGATACAAGATAAAAGACGATGAGAAGGCGCCGTCCCGTCCACAACAACGCACATTAAAGTTTGCTCCAAAAATCCGGCGCCGGCCAATGGCCGGCACATTCCCTTTTATCTTTGCCCTTTACCCTGTTGTCTTAAGACCCAGCACATCCTGCATATCATAGACCCCGGCTTTTTGACTGGCCAGCCAGGCCGCTGCCCGGGCAGCGCCGTTGGCAAAAGTCATGCGGCTACTGGCTTTATGGGTAATTTCGATCCGCTCACCCATGCCGACGAACATCACCGTATGCTCGCCCACAATATCCCCCGCCCGCACTGTGGCGAAACCGATGGTCTTACGATCACGTTCGCCAGTATGGCCCTCGCGGCCATAAACAGCACATTGCTTGAGGTCGCGCCCCAGGGCCTGGGCCACGACTTCACCCATCCGCAAGGCGGTGCCGGAGGGGGCATCGACCTTGTGGCGATGGTGCGCTTCGACGATTTCGATATCGACCTCGTCACCGAGGACGCGGGCCGCCAGATCGAGTAACTTCAGGCTTAGATTCACGCCCACGCTCATGTTCGGCGCGAAGACAATCGGCATTTCCTTGCCCGCCGCTGTCAGCCGCGATTTTTGTTCGTCGTTGAGCCCTGTGGTGCCGATGACGATTGCCTTATGCGCCGAACGGCAGAGGTCTATATGCGCCATGGTCACTTGTGGCGCGGTGAAGTCGATCAGTACGTCAAATTGACCTTTGGCCGCGACCAGATCGGAGGTCACCGTTACCCCCAATCTACCAATCCCGGCCAGCTCGCCAGCATCAGTACCGACGACACTACTGCCATCACGTTCGGTGGCAACGGTTACTTTAAGACCGGGGTATTCGTGACAGGCCGCGATCAGGCTCCGCCCCATGCGGCCAGCGGCACCGGCAATTGCAATTCTGGTCATGGATTTTTTCTCCGTTCTCTAAACAGCATTTATCCGCAAATAAACGCGAAATATATTCGGTAGCTACAATTACGTTCCCCTCCTCATGAAAATGAGGAGGGGTGCCCAAAGGGCGGGGTGGTGTGCTTGAGAAATCACACACCATTGCACCTTTCATAAACCACCACCCCGTCGCTACGCGCCACCCCTCCTCCTAACAGGAGGAGGGGATAAAAATCAGAAATCAAGGCTTCATTTCGTCAAAAAACTTTTTCACACCATCGAACCAAGTGCGGGTGCGCGGGCTGTGTTTGCCATCGTTTTCCGACATCGCCTTCTGAAATTCTTCCAGCAATTCTTTCTGACGGCGATTGAGACTGACCGGCGTTTCGACCACGACTTTGCACAGCATATCGCCAGTCATATCACTGTGCACTGATTTCACGCCTTTGCCGCGTAAGCGGAACGTTTGCCCGGTTTGCGTCTCCGCCGGGATTTTTAGACTCACACGCCCAACCAGCGTCGGCACTTCCAATTCCCCACCCAAAGCGGCAGTAGTGAAGCCAATAGGTACTTCACAGTGCAAATCGGCATCCTCACGGGTAAAGATTGGATGTGGTTTGACCTTGATCTGAACATAGAGATCGCCCGGCGGACCACCGTTTTCACCGGCTTCGCCTTCACCACTCAAGCGGATACGATCGCCATTATCAACCCCGGCCGGGATCTTCACCGACAGTGTTTTTTGCTCATGAACCCGGCCTTCGCCATGACAAGTTGCACACGGGTCCTTGATGATTGACCCGGAACCATGACATTGCGGGCAAGCCTGCTGCAACGAGAAGAAACCCTGCTGAATCCGCACCTGACCACGGCCGCCGCACGTGGTACACGAAACGGGACTGCTTCCCTTCTTGGCACCGCTGCCTTCACAGGCGCGGCATTTGACTTGCGTCGGCACACGCACCTTTACAGTTGTGCCGCGCACCGCATCTTCAAGACTCAATTCCAGGTTATAACGCAGGTCAGCGCCGCGAAACACGCGATTACCGCCACCGCCGTTGCGTGCACCACCAAAAATATCGCCGAAGACATCGCCAAAGATGTCACTGAAGTTGGCCCCGCCGCCGAAACCAGCACCTGCGCCACCCGCCGCTGCAGAAGGATCGATACCGGCATGACCGAATTGATCATAGGCTGCGCGCTTGCGGGCATCGGAAAGCACTTCGTAAGCTTCCTTGGCCTCTTTGAATTTTTCTTCTGCCGTTTTGTCGTCAGGATTACGGTCAGGATGATGTTTTTGCGCCGCGCGCCGGTAAGCCTTTTTAATGTCGGCTTCACTGGCATTACGTGCAACACCCAGAATTTCGTAAAAATCTCGTTTGGCCATGTTATTCAATCACCAGTAGCAACCACAAATCCCCAACAATACATTGAAAAATGTCTACCCCCTCTCCCTCAGGGAGAGGGTTGGGGTGAGGGGTTCGTAGGGGCGATTCATGAATCGCCCCTACATTATACCCCCCCTCATCCTATCCTTCTCCCTGAGGGAGAAGGAACACTTCGTTCTACAGCATAGCAAGATATGCAGATACCTCTCCCAGAGGGAGAGGGAGTTTTCAATCACCTGCCAACAAAACAAAGACGGGCCACTGCCCGTCTTTGTAATTCAAACGTTCAAACACCAAGCGTTAAGCCCGCTTGTCATCCTTCACTTCTTCAAACTCGGCATCAACCACGCCTTCTTTGGCCTTGGGTTGTGCTTCGCCTTGCGCAGCATGGCCGGCTTGCGCCTGACCGGCAGCTGCTTGTTGAGCATATACGCGCTCAGCCAGCTTGTCAGAAACCGCACCCAGAGCAGCGATCTTGGCTTCGATCTCGTCCTTGTTTTCGTCCTTCAGCACTTGCTTGAGCGCCTCGATAGCCTCTTCGATCTGCTTCTTTTCATCTGCCTGCACCTGATCGCCCAAATCGGTCAACGATTTGGTGGTCGCATGAATCAGGTTGTCGGCCTGATTGCGGGTCTGCACCAATTCATGGAACTTGCGATCTTCTTCCTTGTGCGCCTCGGCATCACGCACCATGCGTTCGATCTCGGTATCGTTCAGACCGGAAGAGGCCTTGATCTGGATCGACTGCTGCTTGCCGGTGGCTTTGTCTTTGGCCGAGACGTGCAAGATACCGTTGGCATCGATGTCAAAACTGACTTCAATCTGCGGTACACCGCGCGGCGCGGGCGGAATATCGCTCAGATCGAAACGACCCAGCGATTTGTTATTCATTGCACGCTCACGTTCGCCCTGCAATACATGCACGGTGACTGCCGTCTGCCGATCTTCAGCCGTCGAAAACACCTGCGCGGCCTTGGTCGGGATCGTGGTATTGCGCTCAATGAGCTTGGTCATGACACCGCCCATGGTTTCAATCCCCAGCGACAGCGGCGTGACGTCAAGCAACAACACGTCTTTGACCTGACCGCCCAAGACACCGCCTTGAATTGCCGCACCGACAGCGACGGCTTCATCAGGATTCACATCCTTGCGCGGTTCTTTACCGAAGAAGTTCTTCACTGCCTCCTGCACCTTCGGCATGCGGGTTTGACCACCGACCAGAATCACGTCGTCGATCTGGGTCACCGACAAACCGGCATCTTGCAACGCCTGCTTGCAGGGTAAAATCGTTTTCTCAATCAACTCAGACACCAGCGATTCCAGCTTGGCGCGGGTGATCTTGATATTCAAATGCTTCGGACCTTTCTGATCGGCCGTGATATATGGCAGATTCACATCCGTCTGCTGACTGGATGACAATTCGATCTTGGACTTTTCCGCTGCTTCTTTCAGACGCTGCATCGCCAGCGGATCGCCGCGCAGATCGATGCCCTGCTCTTTCTTGAATTCATCCGCCAGATAATCGATCAGGCGCATGTCGAAATCTTCGCCGCCGAGGAAAGTGTCACCGTTGGTGGACAATACTTCGAACTGTTGTTCGCCTCCCACATCGGCGATTTCGATGATCGAAATATCAAAAGTACCACCACCCAAGTCATAAACAGCAATCTTGCGATCGCCACCGCTCTTGTCCATACCAAATGCCAGCGCGGCAGCGGTGGGTTCATTGATAATACGCTTCACTTCCAGACCGGCAATGCGGCCGGCATCTTTGGTCGCTTGACGCTGTGAATCATTGAAATAGGCAGGCACGGTGATGACTGCCTCGGTCACCGGCTCACCGAGATAATCCTCAGCGGTCTTTTTCATTTTCATCAGCACACGGGCAGAAATTTCCGGCGGCGCCATCTTGCGGCCGTTTACATCCACCCAGGCATCGCCGTTGTCGGCCTTGACGATAGCGTAAGGCACCATCTTGATGTCCTTCTGCACTTCAGCGTCGGTGAAGCGGCGGCCAATCAGACGCTTAATCGCGTATAAGGTGTTTTTAGGATTGGTGACGGCCTGGCGCTTGGCCGATTGTCCAACCAGCACCTCACCGTCATCGGCGTAGGCCACGATCGAGGGCGTAGTACGATCACCTTCCGCGTTTTCAATGACCCGGGGCTTGCCGCCTTCCATGATTGCGACACAGGAGTTGGTGGTTCCCAGGTCGATCCCGATAATCTTCGCCATGATTCAGTCTCCGTAACTAATTCTTTAAGAAAATGTGTAAGTACCTGTTCGTACAGATGGGGGCAATTTTTGCCGTTTCAAGCCATTTCATCGAACGGGGATGTGGCCGGCGGTTCTGTTCCCGCCTGCACACCCGATCCGGGGCCTGCCACGACCACCATCGCTGGCCGTACCAAGCGATCGTTGAGGGTGTAACCCTTCTGGTATACCGCCACCACCGTGTTGGGGGCCGCATTGGGCACGATCTGCATCGACATCGCCTGATGCCGCTCTGGATTAAACTTTTCCCCCTGGGGATTGATTTCTTTGACACCGAATTTTTCCAGCGCGATCCCCATCATGTTCATGGTCAGCGCCAAACCTTCGCGGACTTGGGCCAGATCGGCGCCTGGCTCACCCGCCGCGGCAAAACCTAGATCCAGACCGTCCTTGACCGGCAACAGTTCATTGACGAACTTTTCAAGGGCATATTTTCGGGCATTGTCCGCTTCGCGCTCGATGCGGCGGCGAGTGTTCTCCATCTCTGCCTTGGTAAACAGCAATTGGTTCCAGTGCTCATCCGCCTTGGCCTGGGCATCCTGTAATGTCAGCAACAATTGCTCATAAGTGGGCTTGGCTTCATCTCCCCCGGCATTGACTTCGGCATCGTCTAGAATAGCATCTTCGGCCTGCACTTCTTTTGTTTCCTTTTGATAATCAGTCATTTGTATCGCCTTGTTACAGTAAAAAGTAAACACTGACGGAGGTTAAGGGCGCCATGATAACAAACCATTTCCGCCACGTAACTATTCACCTAAGACCCGAAAAATCCAACGCGGAGACGCAGAGGTAACATTGAAAACGGGCGCTTTATCAGTTATCTACGCCGTACCAACAACTTCTTCCCCGAACGGAATTTTTAGCTTTTCTCCGCGTCTCTGCGCCTCCGCGCTGGATTTTGGATTTATAGCGCCTTTGTGCTGGATATTAGGAATATAGGGCTAACTAACCCCGATTCAAGGCATGACCCAATAATTTCGCGGTCGCGTCCACAATCGGGATCACCCGCTCATAGGCCATTCGCGTCGGGCCGATCACGCCCAACACCCCGACCCGTTGCCCCTCCACTTCGTAGGGCGCCGTCACGACGCTGCATTCATCCAGAATCTTGTACCCCGATTCCTCACCGATAAAGATCTTGACCCCATCGGTACCCAGACAGCCATCCAGCAAATAAAGGATGTCGCGCTTCTCATTAAAGGCGTCAAACAGGTGCCGCAGGCGTTCAACCTGCGACCAGTCCTGGAATCCCATCAAATTGGTCTGTCCAGCCACCACGTAATCGGCCTTGGGCGATTCATCGGCAAGAAAAACTTTATCCGCCATCTCAATCGCGGCCTGCATGATGCTATCCATATCGGTCTTGGTTTGGCGCATCTCACCCAGCAATTTTTCGCGCACCTTGGCCAGACCACGCCCGGCAAAAGCAGCATTTAGATAATTACTCGCCTGTTCCAGCTCTGATTTGGTATGTTCGCGCTGGGTATCAATGATGACATTGCGCACCTCGGCATTATTCAACACCAGAATCGCCAGTACCCGCCGATTGGAAAGCGACATGAATTCAATGTGGGTCAGCGACAAGGCCGCGGGGCTGGGCACCATCACCACCCCCGCCATGTGCGTCACTTCCGACAACAACTCCGAGGCCTTGCTGACCAGATTGTCGATATCGCCGATGTTGCCGAGCTGATATTGCAGACGCTTGACCTCATTCTGGCTCAGCGGCTGCACCGTCAGCAGGCTGTCGACAAACAAGCGGTAGCCTTTGGCGGTAGGCATGCGACCGGCCGAAGTATGAGGCGAGACGATCAAGCCCATGTCTTCAAGGTCAGCCATGATATTGCGCACGGTGGCCGGACTGACGTCCAGCCGCGAATCGCGCGCCAGGGTACGGGAACCTACGGGCTGCCCTTCACGAATATAACTCTCGATCAAGATTCTGAGCAGACGTTGCGAACGCTCACCGAGTTCAATACCCATTTCGCTCTCCACCCCTGGAACCTTTGAAAAATACTTAGCACTCAATACATAAGAGTGCTAAGTTAAACTATCAACCTCCCCCCCAAACTGTCAAGACAGCCGGGGGACAAAATGGCACAATGATGGCGATTCGCCACCACCACAACTGTAGTGAAGTGATTGGTCATGTTTAATACTATTGGTATCGTCGGCAAATTCTCTGATCCGAGCGTCAGTCAGACTATCACCACGCTCGTGCAATTTCTGGGTTCCAGGCAAAAAAAGATATTGCTTGAGAAAACCATCGCCGATTCTTTGCACATCACGCCTGCGCCACAAACCGTAGAGTTGGCCACGTTAGGCCAGCACTGCGATCTGGCCATTGTGGTCGGTGGCGATGGCACCCTGCTCCATGCTGCACGCGCTTTGGCCGATCATGGCATTCCGCTGGTGGGCATCAATCTGGGCCGCCTGGGTTTCCTGGTGGATATTTCACCAGACGAAATGCTGGCCCGGATGGACGAAATCCTGGCCGGACATTTTGACGAAGACACGCGCTTTCTGCTCGAATCACAAGTCGTGCGCAACGACGCTGTAGTCAACGAAGGCAATGCCTTCAACGATGTTGTGGTCCACAAATGGAATTCGGTGCGGATGATCGAATTCGAAACGTACGTCAACGATCAGTTGGTCCACAGCCAGCGCTCTGACGGCCTGATCGTGTCGACGCCCACCGGCTCCACCGCCTACGCCCTCTCCAGCGGTGGACCGATCCTGTATCCGTCACTGGATGCCATCGTCCTGGTGCCGGTGTGCCCGCACACCTTGAGCAATCGCCCGCTGGTGATCTCCAGCGATAGTTTGATTGAAGTGGCCGTCAAACAAGGTCATCAAAATCACGTCCGCGTCACGCTCGATGGCCAACTGAATTTCGGTTTGCAAGACGGCGACCGCATCAAGATCAAAAAGAAAGACAAACCGGTGCGCTTGATTCACCCGGAAGGCCACGATCATTTTCAAATTCTACGCGCCAAATTACGTTGGGGTTGAGAGTTTAGCCATGCTGTCTCAGATTCAAATCCGCAATTACGCCATTATTGATACGCTCGAACTTGACTTGAGCAACGGCATGACCGTGCTCACCGGTGAAACCGGTGCCGGCAAATCGATACTCGTCGATGCGCTAAGCCTGGTGCTCGGTGACCGCGCCGACAGCGCTGCGGTCCGTCATGGCCAGGAAAAGGCTGAAATCAGCGCCGTATTTGATGTGCAGCATTTACCGCAGGTTCAGGAATGGCTAAACGAACATGAACTGGATGCCGATGGTGAGTGTGTATTGCGGCGCGTAATCACCGCCGAAGGCCGCTCCAAGGGATTTATCAATGGCCGTCCGGCGCCCGCGCAACTGCTGCAAGAAGCAGGCGAAATGCTGGTGGATATTCACGGCCAGCATCAACATCAATCGTTATTGCGCACCGATGTGCAACGGCAATTACTCGATGATTACGCCAAGAATCAAACCTTACTCAGCACCATCTCTAACATTGCTCAACGCTGGAAAAACACGGCAAAACAACTGGAACAGCTACGTCAGGCGGCCCGTGATCGTGATGCCCGGCTTGAACTGCTGCGTTTCCATGTCAACGAACTGGAAACATTAAATCTGGCAGAAAATGAACTCACTGAACTCGATGCCGAACACAAGCGGTTGGCCAATGGCGGCGCTATACTTGAACGCTGTTCACGCGCCATCGAATTACTCAGCGAAAGCGATGACCAGAACCTGCTCACGCTGATTAATCGCGCCCTCAACGAACTGGAGCCGTTACGCGTACTGGACCCCAAGCTTGGCGCAGTCTGTCAGATGCTTGATGACGCCAGCATCCAGATTCAGGAAAGCAGCAGTGAGCTGCGCAGTTATCTTGATCGCATTGAACTCGATCCCTCGCGACTGACATGGATAGAACAACGCCTGGGCGTGATTCATGATCTTGCCCGCAAACACAGGATCGAACCGGCACGCTTACCGGCATTGCTCACTCAATATCAGACTGAACTTAGCGAACTCGACCAAGCTGAAATTCGGCTTGAAGCGCTGGACAAAGAACTGCAAGCCCTCGCCGCCGAATATCTGGCGGCTGCCAAAAAACTTACGCAGCAGCGCAACAAAGCGGCCAAAGAACTCAGCAAGGCCGTCACGGACATGATTCGGCAACTCGGCATGCCGGCCAGTAATTTTCAGATCGCGCTCACAGCACGCACCGAAAATACACCGCATCCGCAGGGTCAGGAGCAGATCGCCTTTGAAGTCAGCGCCAATCCCGGCCAGCCGCCACGACCCTTGGCCAAAGTAGCCTCCGGCGGCGAACTCTCGCGCATCGCGCTGGCGATTCAAGTGTTGCTCACCGAAGGCCAACACATCCCGACACTGATTTTCGATGAAGTAGATACCGGTATCGGTGGTGGCGTGGCAGAAACGGTGGGCCGTCAGTTGCGTACCTTGGGGCAACGCCATCAAGTACTGTGTGTGACACATCTGCCGCAAGTCGCCGCGCTCGGTCATCACCATTTGCAGGTCAGCAAAAAGATCGGTAAAGATTCGACCGCCACCCAGATTACGGTGTTAACGCCAAAACAGCGCCAGGAAGAAATCGCCCGTATGCTGGGTGGACAGGAAATCACGACTCAAAGCCGTGCACATGCAGAAGAGATGATCAGCCGCGCGACGGCGCTGGCATGACTCACACCACTCCGTCCATGCCAGACGATAAACCACAACCGCCGTTGACGGTCAGCTTCTGGCAAGCCTTTCGCTTCTGGCTCAAACTCGGCTTCATCAGCTTCGGCGGCCCGGCCGGGCAAATCGCCATCATGCACCAGGAACTCGTCGAGCGGCGGCGCTGGATTTCGGAACGGCGTTTTCTTCATGCCCTCAATTACTGCATGTTGCTGCCCGGACCGGAGGCGCAGCAGCTCGCGATCTACATTGGCTGGCTGCTGCACCGCACCTGGGGCGGCATTGTCGCTGGAACATTGTTCGTTCTGCCCTCGCTGTTCATCCTGATCGCTTTATCGTGGATCTATGTCGCATTCGGCAATACGCCGCTGGTGGCTGGATTGTTCTATGGCATCAAGCCTGCCGTCACCGCCATCGTTGTGCAAGCGGCACACCGCATCGGCACGCGCGCCTTGAAGAACAATGTGCTGTGGGGTATCGCCGCAGCGGCCTTCGTCGCCATCTTTGCGCTCAATGTCCCCTTCCCCGCGATCGTGCTCGGTGCCGGCTTGATCGGATATGCCGGTGGTCGGATGGCGCCGCACATATTCAAGACCGGCGGTGGTCATGGTCAGGCGAAAAAATCCTTTGGCCCTGCGCTGATCGACGACGACACGCCCGCACCGGAACACACTCGCTTTGCCTGGTCCCGGTTAGCGGGGGTGATCGCCGCTGGGGCACTGCTATGGCTCGCGCCAATGTTGTTGCTAAACATGCTTTACGGCTGGCACGGCACGCTCACCCAAATGGGCTGGTTTTTCACCACGGCAGCGCTGGTAACTTTCGGCGGCGCCTATGCGGTGCTGCCCTACGTCTATCAGGGCGCGGTCGGTCACTATGGCTGGTTGACGCCCACACAAATGATTGACGGCCTGGCGCTGGGTGAAACCACGCCCGGCCCGCTGATCATGGTGGTCGCCTTCGTCGGCTTTGTGGGCGGCTACGGCCAAGCCTTATTTGGTGCGGAGAACCTGTTTATCGCGGGGGCGGTGGCCGCGACCGTAGTCACTTGGTTTACCTTTCTGCCCTCGTTCCTGTTCATCCTCGCGGGTGGACCGTTGGTGGAATCCACGCACAACCAACTCGGATTCACGGCGCCGCTGACCGCGATCACCGCCGCGGTGGTCGGCGTAATCCTGAATCTCGCACTGTTTTTCGGCTATCACGTATTGTGGCCAACGGGATTTGACGGCCATTTCGAGTGGAGTGCGGCATTAATCGCCCTGGCGGCATTCGTGGCCTTGTTCCGCTACAAACGTGGCGTCATTGAAGTCATCGTGGGCTGCGCCATGATCGGGTTAATCACTCACAGCCTGACGCAATGAAACATATACGGGCGATTCATGAATCGCCCCTACTTCGGTTGTTTCTGACACTCGGCGCAAATGCCATAAAGATAGAGGCAGTGGTCGGTAATCTTGTAGCCGGCCTTGGTGGCGATCGCCTTTTGCCGCTGTTCGATCGCCTCATCGACAAACTCATCCACCCGGCCACAGGCAACACACATGATGTGGTCGTGGTGATCTCCATGATTCAATTCAAAAACTGAATGGCCGCCTTCAAAATGATGCCGCGACACTAACCCCGCGGTCTCGAATTGGGTCAATACCCGGTATACTGTCGCCAATCCAATGTCTTCATTGCTATCGAGCAATGCCTTATAAACATCCTCGGCGCTCATGTGCGCTTCTTTGTTGGTCTCAAGAATCTCCAGGATCTTGAGCCGTGGTACCGTCGCCTTCAGCCCCAGTTTTTTTAAATCGCTTGTTTGCACGTTTTGCCTCAGTCCTTTCTGCCCGCCCGCTGACATGTCCGCCGGAATTCTGTAACATCTTCGGCTACCAGAATTAAAGTTGATCGGATCGGTAATGCAAAAGCTTCTCATTATTCTTGTGGTTTGCGCAACCCTGGCCATGGGATGCGCTATCCATAAACCAGAAATCCAACAAGGGAATGTTGTCAAACCCGAAATGTTGGCGCAGCTGAAAATCGGCATGACCAGCCGCCAGGTGCGCTTTATCATGGGTTCCCCACTGCTGACCGATCCTTTTCATCCGAATCGGTGGGATTACATCTTCACCCTCAATAATGCCGAGACGCCCGCTGACCGAAAACACCTGATTCTTTACTTTGATAATGACCAGCTCAGTCGCATCGACACCGGACCCGCTACCTAGCCTCTGTCATCGACATGGATCGTGTCTTAAACTCAGCAGCGCTCATTCAGCACCCTTTGGCTGCCGATATAGGGATATGTGATTTGCCCTCCGTTTTACATACGGATTAGGATGTTATACTTTACAAGGAATTTCCTGGTGATTAGGAAACATCGAATGCGCAGACTTGCAGTCATCATTTGTCTCAGCCTCGGTATAAGCCACGCCTATGCCGCAGACGATTTATTCCCCAAAGCCATCACCGCCTACAACAATAAAGATTACACATCGGCATTCAACATCTGCCAGGCCGCAGCAGAGAAAGGCCACATCGGCTGCCAGGTCGTCCTCGGAAACTTGTATCTCTTTGGTAAAGGCGTAGACAAGGACTACGACATGGCCGCTAAATGGCATCGTAAAGCCGCCGAACAAGGCAGCCCCTTTGCCCAATACAACCTGGCCGTCATGTACAACCAGGGGCAAGGCGTCGCGCAAAGCTATGCTGAAGCCGCCAAGTGGTATCGCAAAGCCGCCGAGCAAGGCAATCCGCTGGCCCAATTCAATCTCGCCGTCATGCACAACCTGGGACAAGGCGTTGCCCAGGACTACACAGAAGCCGCCAAGTGGTATCGCAAAGCCGCCGAGCAAGGCAATGCCGCCGCACAACACAGCTTGGCATTTCTCTACGGTAACGGCCAGGGCGTCAAACAGGATTTTTCCGAAGCGGCAAAATGGCAGCGCAAGGCCGCTGAACAAGGCCATGTCATGGCCCAGCTCAATTTAGCCTTGAGCTATGCCAATGGCCAAGGCATCACCCAGGATTTCGCTGAAGCCGCCAAGTGGTATGGCAAAGCCGCCGAGCAAGGCAATGTCATGGCTCAGTATCAGTTAGGATTACTACTGAGCCATGGTCGGGGCGTACCTCAGAATTATACCGAAGCTATAAAGTGGTACAGCAAAGCCGCAGATCAAGACTACGATCTCGCACAATTCGAACTTGGGATGATGAATGAACTTGGCTTAGGCATGACTCAAAGCTACGCCGAGGCCGCCAAGTGGTATCGCAAGGCCGCCGAGCAAGGCCACGCCATCGCGCAATACAATCTGGCCCAGCTGTATTTTAATAGCCAGGCTAACGCCCAAAACGATGCCGAAGCCATTAAATGGTTTCGTAAATCTGCTGACCAGGGCTTCGATAAAGCTCAAAATAGCTTAGCCCTCATGTACGACCTCGGGCGCGGTGTACCACAGGATGCTGCTGAAGCGGCAAAATGGCATCGCAAAGCCGCCGAACAAGGCAATCTCGCGGCACAATTTAACCTTGCCATGATGTATGACCTTGGCAAAGGCGTCACACAAGATTACGCCGAAGCCGCCAAGTGGTATCGCAAAGCCGCCGAACAAGGCAACGCCACTTCACAGCACAATTTGGGCGTGTTGTACCAAAATGGTCAAGGCGTTGCGCAGGATTACGCCGAAGCCGCCAAGTGGTATCGCAAGGCCGGGGAACAAGGCAATAACCCGATCTCGCAATACAATCTCGCCATGATGTATTACAACGGCCAAGGCGTCTTACAAGACTATTCTGAAGCCGCCAAATGGTATCTCAAAGCCGCTGAACAAGGCTATGTAAGAGCCCAATACAACCTGGCCACCATGTACAACCAGGGCCAAGGCGTTCCTCTAGATGTGATCCGTGCGCACATGTGGTTCAACATCGCCTCCGCCAACGGCATCAATTTCGCCGCCAAAAATCGCGATCATCTGGCGGAAAAAATGACGCCGACACAAGTCGCCGAAGCGCAGAAACTGGCGAGAGAATGGAAGCCGAAGAAGTAGCAACGGCGCACTTCCAAGAAGCGCGCAAGCTTCCTGCTGGTCGAGTTGGTGGAAACGGCAGTATTCAAGGGTAGACACAGCAGCGCTTATGAGATTATGAGGTGATGCGGGCTGATCTTGCTGTGATGCAAGACCCTGGTAGCTGTTATTACGATATCTCCGCGCTCCTCTGTACCCTTGACTTATCGATAAATATCGTCCAATGTAAATTGGAACTTTTAATTGGACGATATCATGTATATAAAACGTACTCTCGAAGGATACATTGCCGGCGCCAGTCGTCAGTTTCCGGTGCGACTGATAACGGGACCGCGGCAGGTCGGCAAAACCAGCCTCTTGCGCCATCTTGCCGGCAAGGGCCGTACCTACGTCACCCTGGATGACCCAGTATCGGCCGCGTTGGCGCGTGAAGAACCCAGGCTTTTTCTCGAGCGATTCAAGCCACCTGTGTTGATCGATGAGATCCAATATGCGCCGCAACTGCTGCCCTATATCAAGATGGATGTGGATCATGACAAGCAGCCGGGAAAGTATTGGTTGACCGGTTCACAGCAATTTCATCTGATGCGTGGTGTTTCAGAATCCCTTGCCGGCAGGGTCGGGATACTCAATCTGCTGGGCCTTTCGCAGCTTGAGCGGCAGAATCTGGCCAAGGTGGCCACGCCATTTGTTCCGACACGAGAGGAGAGTGAGAAACGGCTAAAAAAAGCGACGGTTCTTGATCTCAGAGATATCTACCGCGCCATCTGGCGGGGTTCGTTTCCCGCAATCGCCCTGGATAAAAAGATGGACCGCGATTTGTTTTACAGCTCCTATGTGCAAACGTATTTGCAGCGCGATCTGGCGCAGGTGGGCGATGGGTTGGCCTTCCTCAAATTTCTACGGGCCGCAGCCGCACGGACTGGACAGCTACTCAATCTGTCTGAAATGGCGAGGGATTGCGACGTATCGCCGCCGACAGCAAAAAGCTGGCTTTCAATCCTTCAGGCATCGGGTATCGTTTATCTGCTCGAACCCTATCACTCCAACCTAACCAAAAGACTGATCAAAACCCCCAAGCTATATTTTCTCGACACCGGGCTGTGCAGCTATCTTACCGCATGGTCAAGTCCGGAGACGCTCGAAGCCGGCGCCATGTCGGGGGCGATCTTTGAAACTTATGTTGTCGCGGAAATCCTGAAGTCCTGGTGGCACAATGGCAAACAGGCTCCTCTCCATTATTATCGCGACAAGGACAAGAAAGAGATTGATCTACTGGTTATTGTCGATCAGACAATACATCCGGTCGAAATCAAAAAAACCTCTATCCCGTCGAAGGATGCCGTGCGTCATTTCAGTGTGCTGGATCATTTGAAAAAAAACATAGGGACAGGGGCTCTGATCTGCATGTCAGGCGATGTTATTCCCGTGAAGGATAATATACAGGCGATCCCGGCGTCTATTATTTAACATCTGCTCCTGCCCTGAATCGGCGAGCACCTCCAATAAAAAAGCCGCTGACCTTACGATCAGCGGCTTGGTATTGGTGGAGGCGGCGGGAATCGAACCCGCGTCCGCAAATCCTCCGCCCTCGGCTCTACATGCTTATCCACGTTAATTAATTTAACTGGCGGCTACCCAACGGGCAGGGAAAACCGACAGCGAGTCCAGTTTAGGTTTTAACGAATCGGCCCCGAACATGCCTCATCGCGATCTTGTGTGAGTCGACCCCGGTTGCTAAGTGCACAAGCACAGACTTAGGCCGAGGGCACCCTACTGGGTTTTAAGCAGCGAGTGCGTAGTTGTCTTCGTTGGCAACTATAAGTTTGCAGATGGTTTTACGAGGTAACCTGCACCTCGGCATGCACCTTAGGTTTCGCGATCCACGTCGAAGCCATGTCGCCCCCTTGGTGTTACTACAATAGACATTCTAAGCCATGGGGAAGTTCCCGGCCAGCACAGAATCAGCCGTGTTTCAAAATCCGGCCTTTCTCGCGTTTCCAGTCACGATCACGCTCAGTGGCACGTTTATCGTGACTTTGCTTACCCTTGGCGAGACCGATTTCGAGCTTGACCCGATTGTGTTTCCAGTACATGGCCAGCGGGACAATGGTGTAACCCTCGCGGTCGGCGGCGCCGATCAGATGGGCGATCTCGCGCCGGTTGAGCAGCAGCTTGCGGGTCCGGGTCGGATCGGGGTGGATGTGGGTGGAGGCCGTTTGCAAGGGCGTGATCAAAGAACCCAGGAGGAACGCCTCGGCGTTTTTGATCAGCACATAGCTATCGCTCAACTGGACACGCCCAGCCCGGATCGACTTGATCTCCCACCCCTCCAGCGACATGCCGGCCTCGTAGGTGTCTTCGATAAAGTAGTCGTGGCGGGCCTTTTTATTGAGGGCGATGGTGCCGCTGCTGTCTTTTCCGTCTTTTTTCGAGTTCTTGGCCATAGCGGCCAATTATAGGGGGGTGTTCCGACATTGTCAGGTCTAAATACAGTTGAGATCGCCCCCATCATTGCGGACAATAGCGGGCCAAGCATCATGACAGGTCTGGATATGCCCACCATCAATCGTAGCGCCCTGGTTCCCTACTCCGCCGCCGAAATGTATGCCTTGGTCGACGATATCGCGGCCTATCAGGATTTTTTGCCCTGGTGTAAGTCGAGCACGGTGTTGAGCCGTAATGACGATGAAGTGCGCGGGTCGCTTGAGCTGGCCAAGGGCGGGATTCAGAAGGCTTTTACCACCCTCAACCGTCTCCAGCATAACAAGATGATTGAGATGCGGCTGGAGAAGGGTCCCTTCCATCATCTGGAGGGCTTCTGGAAATTCGATCCCCTGGGCGATGGCGCCTGCAAGGTTTCATTGGTGCTGGAATTTGAATTCTCAAGTAAACTGCTGGGCCTGACCTTTGGCCCGGTCTTTAATCAGATCGCCAATTCTTTGGTCGATGCCTTTTGCAAACGCGCTGTGGATGTTTATGGAAAACGCTAACCGCATCAAAATCGAAATCGCTTACGCCCGCCCGGACACACAGGTCATTATTCCATTGCATGTCGACCCTTCCTCGACGATCGAGCACGCCATCCGCGCCTCCGGGGTGCTGGAGAAATTTCCGGAGATTGATCTTGATACTCACAAGGTAGGAGTCTTCGGCAAGCTGAGCAAACTTGATAGTGGACTGCACGACGGGGACCGCATTGAGATCTATCGCCATCTGATCGCCGACCCCAAAGAAGTTCGCCGCAAACGTGCTGCCGACGGCAAGGCGATGAAAAAAGGCGGCGGCGATTTATAGCGCATCGCACAACAACGAATTTAATTACATTTTCATTAACAATACATAATGATGTAATTCATTCATTTCCAGCTGTTCTAATTCATCATAAATTTTTTGCAGGAATCCATAAGCATGCTCGATACCACGGGAAAACTTGTAAACAACATCGACGATAACCTTGTCAAGAATCTCGAAATCCCCAGGTTGAACATTCTCATTATCTAATAACCTGTCAAGGCCAGGGTGGCTATAAAATAAAAACCTTATGACTGCCAAACGAACCACCAAATCCTTCATTTGCGCATATGGAGATTCAAAATCAACAAACAAATTGAGAACCAGATATTGGCGACAATAATTTTCAAGATAGATATCAATTTTCTGCCCATATTTCTGCTGCACTCGGTTCCTTCGCGATAAATATACTGGCACAATCTCCGCAAACCGCTCCTCTGCAGAACCTTGCGTCGACTTCATCTCAATATAATGCCGGCCATCTTCATCATAACGAGAATATTCGAACCCATAGGTCCCCATTACCTCACCCATTAGAGCCCCAATAGTATCTTTTGTATGCAACCGCTGAAACAATATGCCGCGAACGATTGGCAATGCAAATTCACATGACTCCGGAAAGCCCTGAAACTGGGCACACAGCTCAGGCAAAACTCCCGGACTAGAAAGCTCTTCCAGCTGATGCAACAATTCTTCTTCGTTAAACTTCTTGGAATTTATATTGATAAAGACCGATATTTTTTGTGAGAACCAGGCCGCGACAAATAATCTTTGCTGAACTGTAATCTCCCTCATACTGAAAATATACAGCATGATATCCCGCACTGAATCTAAACTCTTAAAATATATTGGCGCCTCTTTTGTGCTTCTTTGCGAGGATGCAAAACCATGCTTAATCAAATCACCAGCGTCAAAACTTACCAAATCTGTGGCCGTAGAATTCAACAATCCAAGCCTGGCGACTTCAGGACACGCCATAGACATCGATAATTCATAATGCCCCCGGACACTCCGTAATGCCCTTGGATAGGTTTTGCATATATGAGGCAAGTACTCCTCCCCATACTTCTCATGAATTGAACAGAGACCCCTATTATTCAAAAGCTGACAGTTTCCATCTGCGCTAAGCTTGATTTTAGCCACAAAGGCGGGGTTCTTATTGTCACTATATTTCTCCACCGTTTGCGCCAACTCGTCTTCGGACAGAATTTTTTGCCACTTTTTGAGTGCTTCTTTTTCGAGCGGTATTTTCCAACTCTTGCAACAAGTATCCGGACACTCAGGACCAATGCAGTGAAAAGCCTGCGTATAACGCAAAGCGATTCCTTCCTGACTGGATTGTTTACTCATTCCACATTGCTCCTGTAATAAACACCTTTAAATGTAAATCTACCATATCATGCACAGAATAAAAGGTTATATTAAAATATCGCGTTCCAGTGGTTCTTTAATTTAACGGCAATAAAAAAGCCAACCTTAAGGTTGGCTTTTTTGTGTCACCGTACGTTTCCGAGATCAGTGGTGATCGTCATTCTTCTCTTCATTATCCTTCGCTTTTGGACCATGCTTGCCGGTCAGTCGATCTGTCAAGGCAAACATCACCCCCGAGAACACAAACACCAAATGGATACCCACTTTCCAGGCCATCTGTTCGTTAGTGAAATCACGAATGTTCATAAACGTCTTGAGCAGCTCGATCCCGGAAATCGCAACAATTGAGCCAATGAGTTTAAGCTTTAGATCGGAGAAATCGACATGCCCCATCCAGTCGGGACGATCCTCATGATCTCCTGTATGAATTTTGGAAACAAAATTTTCATAGCCCGCGAAAATAATGATGATCAGCAAATTGGCGACAAAAACAATGTCAATCAAGGAGAGGATAGCGACGATGACGCCACTCGGCACGCCACCTGTAAAAACTATCGGGAACAGATGAATCATCTCTTCCACAAATAACACCAGCAACAAGGCGATGGAAATCACCATGCCGATATAGAATGGTGCCAATAACCAGCGGCTGCCAAAAATAAAAATTTCCAGACCTCTCTCGACTCTTTTCATTTATTTATCTCACTATCCCGCGATTAATACCGGCCATGGAACCACCCAGGCCGGTTATTGGGGGCGATTTTACCAGAATCTAGCCGTCTTCATACAAATGAGCCTTTGGCCTTAATACCACCATTCCAGATAGACCCAATAAACCAGGGCATTCGACGGCGCCAAAATCACGCCAAGACGCGCAAAATCAAGGAACGAGACACTCACTCCCTGCCGCTCCGCATGCTGGACCATGATGACATTACTGGCAGCCCCCAGGATCAAGAGATTGCCGGCGATCGTACTGCCTGCGGCCAGCGCCATCAGCGCTGCTTCATTAGCTCCCAATTCATGCAACAGCGGCAAATACAACGCTACCCAAGGGACGTTCGAGATCAGTTGGCTGCCGATCATGCTGAACCCCAGCACCGCCGGAATTGCCGTGAGATCCGTGTTCTGAGCTGAGATAAATTGCTGGAAGAAACCTGTTTGCCAGACGGCGTTCATTAAGACAAACATTGCGGCAAAGAAAATCAGGGTTCGCCAATCCGTCTTACGTAACAACTCACCTCGCCGTGAACTCAGCATCAACAACGGCAGGGCGCCGCCAATGGCAATCCAGCTCAGGCGGAATCCTTCACTCCCGGCCATCACCAGACTAATCTTGATCACAATTAATATCATGATAATCCACAGCGACAGTCTGACCCAACGCGCCAGTGCGGGATCGATCAACGTCGCCTCGGCGTGAACCAGCGGATGCGGCCGGAATTGCTCGCGCCAGCGCCAACGTAGCACGGCATAACACAACAGCAGGTTGATCAGTGTCGGGATCGCCAACGCGCCGAGGAATCGGGTAAATGGCTCCGGCATTCCGCCTTGTATCGCAATCAACAGATTCTGCGGATTACCGATCGGGCTCATGACGCTACCGATGGTCACCGCAAATGCAAGCGTCAACAGTAACAATTTGGGATCGAGCCGATGTTCCCGCGCCAATTTGATCGCCAGCGGGGTGCCAATGATGGCCAGCGTATCATTCATTAAAATCGCCGACATTAAGCCCACGCCGAACAACAGTGTCAGTATTAACGTATCAACCCGTTGCACCCGGCATAGCCAGCGATCTGCCAGGACGTAGAGATAACCGCTGCCCACCATTGCCTCGCCGACCACAAACATCCCGCACAGAAACACCATGACATCGAGATCGATCGCTGCCAGTGCAGCACGAGGTCCGATGCTGCCAGTCACCAGCATAGTTACCGCACCCAGGGTCATCGCCAGCCACATCGGCACGTGTAACTGACCGATACGCCGGGCAGCAATTAACAGGAACACAATTACCAATACAAGAAAAGGGACATTAATAGCCATGCGTGATCTTAACCACGGGGTTCACCAAAAAAATATCGGCCCAATGCCCTCTCCTCTAGCTAATGGAGTAAAATCCTGCGCCGATCCTACTATATGACACCTCATCGCAACATATAACCGGAGCCCGGCGCCCGTGCAGTGGTTTTTCACAAAACGCGCCCGATCGCGCCCGTATTCGCGGCGCCCCGAGATCGATCGTTCGCTACGCCATTCCATTAAGGATGGGGTGGCGTATTCGGTAATGTCGGGCGCGGGCGAAGCCTATTTGTCTGCCTTTGCCCTACTGTTAAAAGCCACGCCTGGGCAAATCGGCTTGCTTGCTGCGTTGCCACATCTGACGGCCTCCATCGCGCAATTGGTTTCGGCCAGCCTGGGACATAAATTCGGTCAGCGACTGCGCATTATCCTGTTTGGCGCCAGCCTTCAGGCCTATAGTTGGTTACCGCTGATTCTGCTCCCCATCGTCTTTCCCGACTATGCCATACCACTGATGATCGCTTGCGTCGTGATTTACTATTTCGGCCTCAATCTGGCGACGCCACAATGGAGCAGCCTGATGGGAGAACTTGTGCATCGACGCCGCAGAGGGCGCTATTTTGGTTATCGCACCCGCCTGGCCAGCATCACCTCCTTCATCGCGCTGGTGTGTGCCGGTCTGATCCTCCACTTTTTCGATCACTACGGTCTGGCGCTCGTGGGTTTTGTCACCGTATTTTTAATTGCGATGTGCGCGCGCTTTGTCTCGGTGTACCACCTCAAGCAATTATACGATCCACCGGGCCATGTGGCAGCATTGGAGATTCCGAGCTGGCGCATCTGGGGCCGGCAATTCGTAAACTCACCGTTTGCTGTATTCTCACTCTTTTATGCGCTGATGCAATTTTCCACGGCCATCGCCTCGCCGTTTTTCACGGTGTATATGTTGCGTGATCTGCAATTCAGCTATTTTCAATTCACTATGAATGCTGCGATGGTGGTACTGGCGCAATTCCTGACTCTGAATTGGTGGGGCCGGATTGCCGACGCGCTGGGTAATCGCCTGATCCTGGTCAGCACCGGTGCCTTGATTCCATTTTTCCCCGCGCTGTGGACCCTTTCCACCGAACACTGGTACATGATGCTGCTACAGGCAATGGGCGGTTTGGTTTGGGCCGGCTTCAGTCTCAGCGCCAGCAATTTCATCTATGACGCCTTGCCCGCACAGAAACGGGTCACCTTGATGGCCTTGCACAATACCCTGGCCAATATCGGCATCTTTCTCGGCGCCCTGCTCGGCGGCTACCTCGCCACCCAATTGCCTACGGATTTTGAAATCGCCGGCCACCACGTCACCTGGATCAGCGCCTTCTATGGCGTATTTCTGATTTCCTCCAGCTGCCGTTTGCTGATCGCCATCATCTTCCTGCCACGCCTCAAAGAGGTACGCCCGGTAAAACCCATGCCCGTCAGCCAGCTGATCTTTGGCGTCGCCCGCTTCAACGCCATCTGGGGTCTGTTCTTCGATGTGATCGGCAACAAGAAATCGAAGTAGCTGCAGCCAGTGGGTGGCAGCCGCCTTTTGCTCGAGTGGCTCCACCCCACCGCGGGTATGCACGGGCACCTGTGCGGGGAATTTGGGGCACGGCGCGCCGTGCCCCTACTGGGGCGGCGACTTCATCTGTCGAATCAGGTATCCTAATACCCTATCGCCATGACCACTTAAAATAATTTTTCGATGAATAGATGGATATTCCTAGGGTTGGCACTCTGCCTAGCCCCACTGCCTGCTTCTTGCCTGGACTATGACTGGGCCGCGCATTCAATGCCGCTCGAAACAGCCGTCGCCCTGAATGATGATACCGCAGCATCCGCCGAGCTCCCGCCTGGCACCCCCAAAGTCACTGGCCTTAAGTCATTGCCTGACAATAACCGCATTCTCTCCAACGGCATGGTCCTGTCGATTCCCGAACAAAGCGACTCAGCTGGCCTCTGGCTGGACACAAAATTATTCCTGCTCTACCAAGTGGGTGTGGTGACCGTTCTTTATTTTAGCCCCGAGAGCGTTTCCAAATGGAGTACCCAGCAGAAGAATGGCAACCCATTTCGCAAATGGAATGATAATGTCAATAGTCTTCGCCGCGACCATGATCGCTGGGAAGTCAACTACATCGGTCACCCTTACTTTGGCGCCGTTTACTATACTCGTGCCCGTAATCGCGGTTTTAGCCGCGAACAGTCGTTGGGTTACGCCACCGCCATGTCCACGCTCTACGAATATGGTATCGAAGCCATCTTCGAACCCGCCTCGGTTCAAGATTTGATATTTACCCCTGTCGGCGGCGCCGTGCTGGGCGAATACTTCATGATTGGCCGGCAAAAAATCCTAAACAAAATCGACGCCACCGGCGAAAAAACGTGGACTGACAGTGTAGCCTTATTCCTGATCGACCCTTTGGGCGCCGTTAATAAAAGCGTCTTACGCACCTTTGGTAAGCAGTCGAGTCTGGATGTCTTTCCGACCGTGAGCCCCGAGAGAGGTGTCGCCGATAAGTCGATACACAATAATATAGGAGTCGTGGGATTACTCCAATGGTAAAGGAGCCATAATGGTCCGTGCCCTGATCCTGTTTTGCCTGACGGGTATCTTGAATACTGCTTACGGCAATCTCCTCACTGATCAACCCACGCCCTTTGCCATTCGCAACCAAAATCCATTTATTCAAATTTACGGCCTGCCGCCAATGGAACCGGCCACAATTACACCATCGCAGCACCTTCATACCCAGCTGATCTTCGACCTTGCCAATAATTCAATACTGAACGACAGCGCCAATGAATCAATTTCGCTCGATGGCGAATCCTATCGTCTGGGCTTGACATTTCGTCGCGGGCTCGGCGATCAGCGAGAAATCGGCATCGAAGTCCCGATCGTTGCCCACCACAATGGCATGCTCGATAATTTCATCGAAGGTTGGCATCGCACCTTCGGTCTCAGTAACACCGAGCGCAACAAAACACCGAGCAATGTCCTGGACTACAGTTACCGCCGACAGGGCCAGGAGTTGGTCGCTATCCGCACCAATCGTGAAGGGCTCGGCGATATTCGCCTCTTTGCGGCCAGCGGACTCTATCAAGCCTCTGACCAGCGCCGTGAAGTCACCCTCCGTGGTAGCCTGAAACTTCCAACGGGGAACAGCCAACGACTAATGGGCAGCGGCAGCACTGATATTGCCCTCAGCGTGAATGGCATCGATCGCAACCTCAGTGCCCAACGCATCACGACCTATGGCCAGCTCGGCCTGTTAGCACTCAGTGACAGCGACATCCTGCCCACGCAACAACGCCATTGGGTGGCTTTTGGCGGCCTTGGCCTCAATTGGCATGCACTGGCCTCCATCGACCTCAAGGCACAACTTGACGGCCACACCCCTTTCTACAAAAGCGAACTCGCACAACTCAGCGCCAGTTCCCTACAGCTCACGGTGGGAGGGACGATCTATACTGGCCGATCCACCTCGCTCGATCTCGGCGTTGGTGAAAATCTGTTCTCCGACACCACGCCTGATTTCCTTGTAAATGTTACGGTATCTCATCGCTATTAATTTACAATTAATTAACCCGGCGCCATTGTCAAATATGTCGATTTCAAATAAAGTGAGCCGAGCGTTTGTTTTGGGAGAACCGTACTCATGATTACTATCGATTTCATCACCAACATGGTGATCGGTGTCGCCGCTGTAGCGTTGACGCTGATGGTTGTTCTGGTCGTTCAGATCTATCGCAGCGATAAAAGCGACAACGCGTAACCAAAAAGGCGGTATCCCCGCCTTTTTTATTGTCTTGAACATAGGGGCATTTACATCATGCCTGACAATTCACTCGCCGCTTCTCGTAAATCGACCCAATCGTTTGCATCCATTTGCAACTCAAGCAGCACCTGAGGCTCCATCCGTTTCCACATCAGTCTCGCGCGCCAGCTGATCGGCAGCATCAATACCCCCCAAGCTCCGGGCCGTCGGATCGGTGTTAACCCGGCGGCCATTTCATGGACCGCCCACCCAGTACGTGGAGATGGATGTGAAACACGGATTGTCCGGCATCGGCATTACAGTTCATCACTGTGCGATAACCTGAAGCCGCAATACCGTCCTGCTCAGCAACCTGCTTGGCAGCCAAGTAGAGACGGCCGACCAGCTCAGCATCGCCGTCACACAAATCGTTCACCGTACTGATGTGACGTTTGGGTATGACCAGCACATGGCTAGGGGCTTGTGGCGAGATGTCACGAAAAGCCAGCACGGCATCATCTTCATACACCACCTTGGGCTTGATCTCGCCAGATGCAAATTTACAGAATAAACAATCAGTCATGAATTACTCCTCATAATAATTATCACTAGAGACGACCACTGGCCACAGACCCACTCGCTGACTATACTGACTCATTAAGCTCGTCATTTTGAGTAAAATTCTAGCCGCTGTCATAAAACTGCAACAAATTGTTAACACAATCGTAACGAAAACGGCAGAGAATGCTTCACCGTACAGCGGGAAAACGATCCCGCATCGTAGACCCAACCAAGCCTTAATTTTAAGGAGTATTAACGTAATGAAAGCTTCCAAATTGTTGACCCTCTCAGCCCTGGCTGCCGCCGTGAGCCTGACGGCAAATGTAACATTGGCATCGGTCGATGCGCAGATTCCCCAATACAAAAAGGCCAGTGGTGTGGCCGGCAATCTGTCCAGCGTCGGCTCGGACACCTTGGCCAACCTGATGACACTCTGGACCGAAGATTTCAAGCGTTTTTATCCCAATGTCAACATTCAGGTGCAGGCTGCTGGCTCCTCGACCGCACCGCCAGCCCTGACTGAAGGTACCTCCAACTTCGGCCCAATGAGCCGGGCGATGAAAGACAAGGAAATTCAGTCCTTCGAGGACAAATATGGCTACAAACCCACAGGCATTCGGGTAGCCATCGACGCCCTGGCAGTATTTGTGCACAAGGACAACCCGATCAAGGGTCTGACCGTGCCCCAGGTAGATGCCATCTTCTCCGCCACCCGCAAGTGCGGCTACGCCAACGATGTCACCAAGTGGGATCAGCTTGGTCTCAGCGGTAGCTGGAGCAATCGCAACATCCAGTTGTTCGGCCGTAACTCTGTCTCCGGAACCTACGGTTACTTCAAAGAACATGCACTGTGCAAAGGCGACTTCAAGAACACTGTCAACGAGCAACCGGGTTCTTCCTCGGTAGTACAGTCAGTGAGCGCCTCGGTTAACAGTATCGGTTACTCCGGCATCGGATATAAGACTGCCACTGTGAAGGCGCTGCCTTTGGCCACGAAGGAAGGCGAAGCCTTCGTCGAAGCTACCGAAGAGAACGCGATCAGCGGCGAGTATCCGCTTTCCCGTTATCTCTATATCTACGTCAACAAGGCCCCGAACAAGCCATTCTCACCCATGGAACTGGAGTTCCTGAAGATGGTGCTGTCCAAGACGGGACAGGAGCAGGTCGAGAAAGACGGTTTTATCCCGCTACCAGCCAAAGTTCTAGAAAAAGAACTGGCCAAATTGAAGTAATCTCAACATCAGTCTGACCTACCGGTCGAGCCCCGCCTAGTGCGGGGCTTTCTTTTTTGGCCGCGCTTACCCTGGTAGCGAGCGCCTTTGATAAGCTAAAGGAATTCAATCAATAAAGGTCGGGCTACATGCAGTTTGCACCCTTTGCTATCTCGCGGTTACCACGCATCATCTTTGGCCGGGGCCGGATTAAAGAACTTGCGACCCTGGCTGCCAACCATGGACGCAAGATATTGCTCGTCACCGGCGCCCGTTCGTTGCGCGCCACTTCACATTGGCAAACGTTGATCGATGACCTGCAACAATGCGGCATGGCTTGGCCTCGCCACTGGGAGCCTTTTTCCCAATCCCGCATGGCGTGGTCTGGCACGTTGGTGACAAAGGCCACTGAGATCAACATCGCCGCCCTTAAACAACGCGCGCCACAACATGCCAACAGTCGCGGCAACAGCATGTTAATCAATCCCATCGTACTTAACGACGACGAGGTAACACAGATTGTCCTCGCCCGTATTTAGGTATTGCAAAACATCATGCGTCATCGCTCTCTTCGGCAGCACACTGCTGCCGAATCAAAATGCGGCGGCGCAACTATTGCCAAAATGGGAACTGGGTGCCGGTGTTACTGCATTGCATCTGCAAAATTATCGCGGCTCAGCGCATGACAATGATTATTTACTTCCCTTCCCTTACCTCGTTTACCGCAGCGAACGGATAAATTTTGCCGACGGCAACCTGCAAGGTTTTTTGTTCCGTTCACCTGATTTAAAACTCGATATCAGTCTCGCGGGCGGACTGCCGGTCAGCAGTGACCGCAACAATGCACGGGCCGGCATGCCCGATCTGGCGCCCACGGCTGAGTTCGGACCCTCGCTATTGGCACGCCTATGGAATCATCCGGAAAAACGGGATAGCGTATGGCTGGGGCTGCCATTACGCTCGGTATTTTCAATTGGCGATAGCGGCATCAATCATCAGGGCTGGGTATTTGCGCCCTATATTGAATACAAGGCCGAACACTATAACAGTAATGAGTGGAGCTTCACCGCCAGCATCGGTCCCTTATTCGCCAACTCCCCCTATCACGATTATTACTACTCGGTGGAGCCCCAGTATGCGACAACGACTCGCCCTGCTTACGACAGCCCCGGCGGTTATAGCGGCAGCCGTATCACATTGGTGACTCACCATCAATTTGGCTCCCTCAGATTCTCTGCCTTTGCCCGTTTCGATACCCTGCAAGGTGCGGCGTTTCACAACAGCCCCCTGGTCGAACGCGACAGTTACCATATCTTCGGCATCGCGCTGACCAAGATTTTGCTCATTTCTGAAAAACGGCTAGAAATACCCTGAGAAGATTTCTAAATTGTCATATTCTGGTAACAATATTAAATTTTAATGACCACCAGATAAATAACCTGTGGAATTACCATGTCAGCCAAGATATTAGTCATCGACGATGAACCCTCGATTCGGGAAATGGTACGCTTTGCGCTGGAACGTAGCGGCTATGAAATCTATGAAGCCGGTGACACCCGTGGCGCCCAATTACAAATTGCCGAACATCGCCCCGACCTGCTCCTGCTCGACTGGATGCTGCCCGATATGAGCGGCGTCGATTTTGCCCGCCGACTCAAAAAGGAAGCCGATACCGCCGAATTACCGATCATCATGCTCACCGCCCGCGCCGAAGAAGACGATAAAATCCGCGGCCTCGAAAGTGGCGCCGATGACTACATCACCAAACCTTTTTCGCCAAGAGAGCTGATGGCCCGCATCAAAGCAGTGCTCCGCCGCCTGCCTGGCCATGGCCAGAACAAGTTGAATGCGGAAGGACTGGAGCTAGACCTTGAGAGTCATCGCGTCACCGCCAAGGGGCAAACCGTGGAACTGGGACCCACGGAATTCCGCTTGTTACAGTATTTTATTTCGCATCCTGACCGGGTTTATAGCCGTACCCAGTTGCTCGATCAGGTCTGGGGTAGTAATGTCTACGTCGAAGAACGCACCGTCGATGTCCACATCCGACGGTTGCGTAAAGCCCTGGAAGAAAGTGGTTATGACCGTTTCATTCAAACGATCAGAAGCGCCGGTTACCGGTTTTCGACGCGAGGAAACGATTGATCAATCCCTGGACAAGTGAGCTGTTCCGATTAGCGGGCTGGGTTGCCGTTGCCACCTTCATCGGCGCCCTTTTTGGACGCTCTACATTAGCCGCCCTGATTGCCATCACCCTTTATCTAGCCTGGAGTCTGCGGAATCTGCGCTATCTTGAGCGCTGGCTCGAATCACGTGGTAAAGCCACCCTCCCCAGCAGTCGCGGTATCTGGGCTGAAGTCTTTGATCAGCTCTACCTCTTGCAAAAACGCGCCCGTGAACGGCAAAAACGCCTGACAGGTTATCTAAGCCGCTATCAAGAATCGACCTCGGCCATGCCGGATGCCACGATCGTCTTGAACGATCTTGGTCAAATCGAATGGTTTAATCCCCCCGCGCAACAATTATTTAACTTGCACAACCAGAAGGATCGCGGTCAATACATTGGTAATTTGATCCGTAATCCTGCGTTCAACAATTACCTGGATGCAGGAAATTTTTCATCGCCGATAGAAATCCACCCGTTAGGTAATGAACAGGAATTTGTCTCCATCCGTATCGTTCAATTTGGCCAGAACCAACAATTATTGATTGCCCGTAACATCACCCGTATTCGCAAACTTGAAAATATGCGCCGTGATTTCGTCGCCAATATTTCTCATGAATTACGCACCCCACTGACAGTCCTGAATGGCTATCTTGAAACCATGCAAGATGACAGCGATGATGCGCTCAAACCTTGGCGCAGATCGCTGCAATTGATGCAGCAACAAACCTCGCGCATGGAAAACATCGTCAAAGATCTACTGGTGTTAACGCGCCTGGAAACAGAGCCCACAGCACAGGAAACCAGCGATGTTCATGTGCCAGCCATCCTGAATCAAATCCTCCAGGATGCGCTGGCCCTGAGCGGCGATCAGCACCATCAGATTTCGCTGGACGCCGATCCCTCGCTTGAATTGCGCGGTGTGCCTAATGAATTACACAGCGCCTTTTCAAACCTGATCTTTAATGCCGTACGCTATACCCCCGCCCAGGGACGCATCAATATTCGCTGGTATCGTGACAGCAGTGGCGCACACCTGACGGTTCAAGACACTGGCATCGGCATCCCGGCCCAACACATTCCACGCCTGACCGAACGCTTTTACCGCGTCGATACCGGACGTTCACGCGAGACAGGCGGCACCGGTCTGGGCTTGGCCATCGTTAAGCACGTGCTGCAGCGTCATCAGGGACAGTTACGCATCGTTTCGGTCATCAATCAGGGCAGTACATTTAGCTGCGATTTTCCCAACAGCCAGATCTCTTCTGTTTTAGATTCCAGCGCGGAAAAAATCCGCTCGCATTCGTAACATGGCGGCACGTGGACATTTGACGGAGGGGTGATTCATGAATCACCCCTACCCATATTCCTGGGAATTGAGCCCCAAACAAGCCATCGCCTTGCAAAAGGAATTGGCCGCAAATATCATCACCCATGATTGCTTTCCTACACCAGCTACCGTTGCCGGCGTTGATGTTGGCTTTGAAAATAACGGCACCATTGCGCGCGCCGCTGTTGCGATACTCAGTTTCCCCGAATTAAACCTGTTGGATTATGCAATCGCCCGCCGCCCAGCCACATTCCCCTATATCCCCGGCTTGCTTTCGTTTCGGGAAATACCGGTAATACTTGATGCCCTCAAACAGATACAGCGACTACCCGAACTGATCCTGGTGGATGGCCAAGGATTGGCGCATCCGCGGCGCTTAGGAATTGCCTGCCATCTAGGACTCTGCACCGATATCGCAACTATCGGTGTGGCAAAAACACGTCTTGTAGGCATCCATGTTCCTTGCCCTGAACAACGCGGCACATGGACTAAATTAATCGACAAGGGAGAAATCATTGGCGCTGTATTACGGAGTCGCGCCGGTACTAAGCCGTTGTATATTTCCATTGGCCACAAAATCAGCCTGGCAACAGCGATTCATTATGTGATGGCCTGCACCACCCGTTTTCGATTACCGGAAACCACACGCTGGGCACACCGTTTGGCATCAGGTACAACAGTACCACCTCAGATCAAACATAACCGTAGGGGCGATTCATGAATCCCCCCTACTACACCCAATTAGACTGACGACGAGATTTAAACCGAGGCAATATCAGACCCGCCACAATTCCAAATAGAAACACCCCTCCGCCAGCCAAAAACCATTTCTGCACTTGATTTTTTTTAAACTCGCTCGACTCCAGCCGCAACTTAGCCAGTTCCGTCTTCATCGCTGTATTTTCACTGCTCAAATTTTTATTTTTATCTTCCAGCTCCATTGGGCGTGCGGCAAGCTCCTTGATTTGAGCATGTTCCTGCTCCATCTTGGTCTTTTCTGCAACAATCCGCTTTTGATCCTGGGATAACTGTTTGGCTTCACGGTTAACTTCTGCCAACGAGTCTTTAAGCTTTTTGTTTTCTGCCGCCAGCTGTTCCAGCTTCTTGCTATAGTCATCAACCAAGCTGCGAGCGACCGGTTTTTCACTGAGATACTGATTCCGGACCCACCCATCCAAGCCCTCTTTAGTCCGGACATGGGTAAATTCACCATCGACCTCAATGACCTCCAGCACCATGCCCGATGACAAAGACTTCACCACCTTGAATGAATCGCCTTTGCCCGCACGCAATGTGATTACCAAATAATCGCTGACATAGACATCGGCCGCATATACTGGCGGTAATGCAAAACCGAAGATCAACAAGGCAATTAACGAATAACGCATTGAATACATGCCTCTCTAACCAGTCATTCCATGGCCTACCCCTTTGTTACAAGCGTCCGACCCCAGGGGTATCACTCAGCTTATCGTCCTGAATCAAGTATCCTTTAGATTCATTGGCTTATCAACTCACATATAAAAAATATTGTTTTGTAACAAAACTGTAATAAATGATAGGTAACATTGCCGGAAATTTGACCCGAAACGTCCCCTATGGCCACTGTATTACCGCCCAGCGATTCTCCAGCCGCAGCCCGGCGCCGGTTACAACGCCGAATCAAGGACTTGCTGGCCAAGTATTTTATTGGCATTGGTGGCATCGCGGTCATTGCCGCCATCCTACTCATCTTCTTTTACCTCGCCTATGTGGTCTACCCCCTGTTTATTCCGGGTGAAATCGAATCCCGGGGCCACTATCCCGCGCCCGGCAGCAATCCACAGTCCGCTACCCTGGCACTGGGGCTGGATGAACAAAACGAAATCGGTTTTCGTGATACTCAAAGCGGAAATGTCATCTTTTTTGAAGCTGTAACCGGCAAGCTCATTTTGGAACAGGCGTTGCCTATTCCTGCCAACACGACGATTACCAGTTATGCCGCCAGTTCGCCAGACTCGCAAGTGACGGGCTATGCCCTATCCGATGGCCGGGTAATTGTTACGAAACGCGCTTTCTCCACCAGCTACGCCGACAACACGCGCACAGTCACTCCTGCCATGGAGTTTCCTTTAGGCGATACGCCGATACAAATTGCCCCACACGGGACATTCATTAAAACCCTGGCTGTCGCCGAGGGGGACGAAAACTCCGTCATTGCCGCCGCGACTGACAACAATCAGTTAATCGTCTACTTTATCACCCGAGAAACCTCATTTCTCGACGAAAGCACAACAATCAAGGCAACAAGCCATACTTTTGAAAACCAACCGGCACCCATTACCCATCTCCGAATTACAAAGGATTTGAAATCACTCTATTCGGCAGATGCCAATGGCCAAATCTCAAGCTTTAACATCAGCAATCCAGATTCTCCTGAATTGATCAATCGTGTCTCGGTCACTAGTCAGGGCAGCAGCATCACCAGTCTGCGCTTCCTTACCGGCGATATTTCATTACTGGTAGGAGACAGCAATGGCTGGATCACACAGTGGTTCCCGGTGCGGGATAGTAACAATATTCACAATCTGACCAAGATCCGTTTGTTTAAAGTTGGTAATAACTCCGTGGACGCCATTGCGCCAGAACATAGCCGTAAAGGATTTATCGGCGGCGACAGCAACGGCGATATCGGTATCTTCCATGCCACGGCCAATCGCACCATCCTGCAAGAAAAGATCAGTGATGCGCCGATTCGCTATTTGGCAGTGTCGCCTCACGCCAACGGGATGCTGGCAGAAGATGCCAACAATCAAGTGTATTTCTATCACGTACACAACGAACACCCAGAAGTTTCCTGGTCTTCGCTCTGGAACAAAGTCTGGTACGAAAATTACGACAAGCCCGATTACATCTGGCAATCTTCCTCCGCCAGCAACGATTTCGAACCGAAATTCAGCCTGGTTCCCATCGCGTTCGGCACACTGAAAGCTGCCTTCTATGCCATGTTATTCGCTATCCCGCTGGCATTGATGGGGGCAATATACACCGCCTATTTCATGACGCCCAAATTGCGCGGCACCATCAAACCCACGATCGAGATCATGGAAGCGCTGCCAACGGTCATTTTAGGATTTATGGCAGGATTGTGGCTGGCGCCTTTGCTCGAAAATTATTTGCCTGGCGTATTCACGTTATTGATATTGTTACCGGTTACGATCTTGGTATTCAGTTTCAGCTGGCATCAATTGCCACGCAACATACGTGCAACCGTTCCTGATGGCTGGCAACCGGCACTACTCATTCCAGTCATTCTGTTGGCGGGTTGGCTGGCGTTTGCTATGAGCCACACGATTGAAGGTTGGTTCTTTGGTGGAGACATGCGAGCCTGGCTCGACACTGAATTTGGCATGAAATTTGACCAACGCAATGCCTTGGTGGTGGGCATTGCCATGGGCTTTGCCGTGGTTCCGGTCATTTTCTCTATTGCCGAAGATGCCATCTTCAGTGTACCTAAACATCTGACCAATGGCTCCTTGGCCTTGGGCGCAACCTCATGGCAAACCCTGACCCGCGTTGTGCTGCTGACCGCAAGCCCCGGCATATTCTCTGCGGTAATGATCGGCTTTGGCCGCGCTGTCGGTGAAACCATGATTGTGTTAATGGCGACAGGCAACACGCCGGTGATGGATTTAAGTATCTTCCAGGGATTACGTACGCTATCGGCCAACATCGCCGTTGAAATGCCGGAATCCGAAGTGAATAGCACTCACTACCGGGTACTATTCCTAACTGCGTTGGTACTTCTGATATTCACTTTTATCTTCAACACCATTGCCGAAATCGTTAGACAACGGCTACGGAAAAAATATAGTTCACTATAATGAAAAGCTGGATAAAAAGTGGTGCACCATGGGTCTGGCTAACGGCAGCTGCGGTTAGCGTTTGTATTATCGTCGTGATCGGCTTACTAGGCTTGATCGCCGTGCGTGGCATGGGGCACTTCTGGCCATCCGACGTCATGATGGCGAATTATCAGGAACCCGGACAATCTTCAATTCGCATCATTGGTGAAGTGCATACTCGCGAATCGGTCGCCATCGAACGGGTTGCCGACAGTGGCATCCACCTCGACACCAAAGACAAAATGATCACCCGTTATCTGATCAAGACCGGAAACCGCGATGTTTCCGGCCAGGATTTCAGGTGGATGGTCAAACCACTGCTCACCGACCGCACCTTCCCCGCCAATTTGATGACTGTCGAACGGGCTGAGTGGGGCAATTTTTACGGCTTCCTGCGCACCGTCATGGAAAACCATCAAGTAGTTGCCAATGGTGATGCCGCATGGCAGGAACTTCAATCGCGCATTGCACGCGCCGAAGACCTGCGTCGCCAGATACGCAGCATCGAAAGGGGCGAGTTAGGCACCATCAATGGTCATCTGGAGCGCTTACGCCTGGATCAGCGTAAGCTTGAAATCAATGGCGAGAACACACCAGAGCGTTTGGCACTCATAGAAGAAGAACGCACTGAGCTGCGCCAGCAATATGAAAAACATGAAGCACAACTTGCCAAACTTTATACAGAAATTGGCCGCGATAGTTTCCAGGTCGAGGTCATGGATGGACAAGTGGTTGAGATCCCCGTCTCCAAAGTCATTCGCGCCTATTTGCCGAATGCGATGACGCCTGTCGACAAAGCCTCATTCTATGCCATGAAGGTATGGGAATTTTTAAGTGAGGAACCGCGCGAAGCCAATACCGAAGGCGGCATCTTCCCCGCCATTTTCGGCACCGTTATTCTGGTGTTGATCATGTCACTGATGGTCACCCCTTTTGGCGTCATCGCAGCCGTTTATTTACGTGAATACGCCAAACAAGGCCTTCTGACTCGCCTCGTCCGCATCGCCGTCAACAATCTCGCGGGGGTTCCTTCGATTGTTTACGGCGTCTTTGGCTTAGGTTTCTTCGTCTATTTCCTGGGCGGTTCGGTGGATGCATTGTTCTTTCCCGAAGCGGCGCCCGCCCCCGTGTTCGGCACGCCGGGCATGTTGTGGTCCTCAATAACCCTGGCGCTACTCACTGTGCCTGTTGTCATCGTTGCCACTGAAGAAGGTTTGTCGCGTATCCCACGCTCGATCCGCGAAGGTAGCATGGCGCTGGGCGCGACTAAGGCTGAAACACTCTGGCGTACCGTGATTCCGATGGCCAGCCCGGCAATCATGACGGGCATGATTCTTGCCGTCGCTCGTGCTGCCGGTGAAGTCGCACCACTGATGCTGGTGGGCGTGGTGAAATTGGCGCCATCGCTACCCATCGATTCGATCCCCCCTTACCTGCATCTGGATCGCAAATTCATGCACCTGGGCTTCCATATCCATGACGTCGGCTTCCAGAGTCCGAATATCGAAGCGGCACGACCGCTAGTTTACGCAACAGCATTTTTGCTGGTGCTGGTGGTGATCGTACTCAATCTGGCCGCGATCGCCATACGTAATCGTTTGCGCGAGAAATACCGCGCCATGGAACATTAATTTTTTGTGACATAATCAGACAATGGATAACACCATGAATCCCAGCCAAACGCCACGCACTCACGCCATTAATGCCGAGTCACTCGGCAAAGACCGGCGCCGCGAGAAATTAGAGCCCGCCGACACGGTGCTCGAAACCAAGGATTTGCGCTTGTTCTATGGTCAGAAAGAGGCTCTCAAGGGCATCAACATGACCATCCCAAAAAAACGGGTGACCGCCTTTATCGGTCCCAGTGGTTGCGGCAAGTCAACGTTGTTGCGTTGTTTTAATCGCATGAATGATTTGGTGGATGACATCCGCATCGAAGGTCAAATCCTGCTCGACGGTGAAAATATCTATCGCAAAGGTGTGGATGTTTCCAATTTGCGGCGTCGGGTTGGAATGGTGTTCCAAAAGCCCAATCCCTTCCCCAAAACAATTTATGAAAATGTGGCCTATGGCCTGCGTATCCAAGGCGTGAATTCGCGCCGTGTACTGGATGAAGTCGTGGAAAAATCATTACGTAGCGCCGCCTTGTGGGACGAAGTTAAAGACCGTCTGCATGACAACGCCTTTGGCCTGTCCGGTGGTCAACAACAACGTCTGGTCATCGCCCGTGCCGTGGCTATCGAGCCGGAGGTACTATTATTGGATGAACCCGCCTCGGCGCTAGACCCAATTTCAACGCTCAAGATCGAAGAATTGATTTATGAATTGAAGTCGACTTATACCATTGTCATCGTCACTCATAACATGCAACAGGCAGCACGTGTGTCCGATATCACTGCTTTTATGTACATGGGTGACCTGATTGAAATAAACGACACCAACACCTTATTCACCAACCCAGCCAAAAAACAGACCGAAGATTACATCACCGGTCGTTATGGTTAATTGAATTAAGCCTTCGCTAACGGGGTACACAATGGAAAAGCAACATATCTCACAACAGTTTGACGCCGAACTCGAACGCCTGCGCAGTCGTGTGTTCGCGATGGGCGGCTTGGTCGAACAACAAGTACGCGATGCGGTTCGCGCTTTGACCGATGGTGATATTGCCCTCGCCGACAAGGTCATCACCAATGATTACAAAGTCAATCTGCTGGAAGTCGAACTGGATGAGGAATGCACCCACATCCTCGCCCGCCGCCAGCCAACAGCGGGTGACTTACGTTTGGTGGTGACGGTCATCAAGGCCATCACCGATCTGGAACGCATGGGTGACCAGGCCGAGAAAGTCGCCCGCATGGGTAAGGCACTCGCCGAACTTGAACGGCCACGTAATGGGTATATGGAAATTCAATCCTTGGGTAATCATGTACAAGGCATGATCCGCGACACCCTGGATGCCTTTGCCCGCATGGATGCCACCGCGGCAATCACGGTTGCCAAGGAAGACCTCAAGGTCGATCTTGAATATGAAGGTATCATGCGCCAATCCATCACCTTCATGATGGAAGACCCACGCGCCATCAAACGCGTGCTAGATGTGATGTGGGCGGCACGGGCGCTGGAGCGTATCGGCGATCACAGCCGCAACATCTGCGAATACGTGATCTATCTGGTGAAAGGCAAGGATGTGCGCCATATTAGCCTGGAACAGATGGCTGAGGAATTGCAGCTCGGTCCATATTAATTTTTTTCACCACAGAGACACGAAGAGCACAGAGTTTTGATTAAATCGCCGACCAAATCTCAAATGCGTTATCGGCAACGCAGCCAGGCCTTTTCTCTGTGTTCCCTATGTCTCTGTGGTGAATAATCAATTTTTTCAATAACCCTTGGCGGCGGAATTGATCTTCCCCGGAATCTCCCGCAACCGCTCAACACCGGTTTCAAGGTGACCATCTTTATGCAAGTGTAACCAGCGAAATCCCGGCGGAATCATGTCCAAGGTAAAATCTTTACTCACGGGCTTGAATTGCACACAGGTCGAAGGTGTCGCCAACAACTGCATGCCATTGCGTTGTGCGTGATATTCCTGATGCACATGCCCCCAGAACACCGCTTTTACTTGCGGATGCACATCCAGAATCGAAAATAATTCGTCGCCATTGTCGATACCAATTCGATCCAGCCATTGCGATCCTATCGCCACGGGTTGATGATGCAGGCACACCAGCGTTGGACGGTGGCGATTGGTTTGCAAGCGGCGTCGTAATAATTCCAGTTCATTAGCATCCAGATGACCGCCCACCTGTCCTGGCACTACGCTATTCACTGACAAAATCTGCCAGTCACCGACATCGATACTTGTGTCACAACGCAGCTCACCGCCTGCACAAGACACACGCATCAAATCCAGATCGTCATGATTTCCAGCAAGGCAATACACGGGAACACCAAGATCAGCGAGTATTTCACTCAAGCGTGCATAAGCCTCTGCACGTTCATCGTGAATCAAATCACCCGTCACCATTACCAGATTAGGTTGCCGCCGCTGCACCAGCGCAATGACTTCACGCAAGGCCCGCTCGCTTTCCAAGCCAAACAAACCGCCTTGCGGATCGGCAAAGATATGTGTATCCGTCAGGTGTGCGATTTCAAGATAAGGTTTGGATTGAGGCACTCGCCATCCTTATGATGAGGAACTCGATTTAACCGCTACGTTGTCACGCAGATAAACGGGTAGCGCCTGTTCGGCGGCCACTGCACCTCCCGCCTCCCAAATATCGATGGCCAGGTGTGCCACGTCCCGAGCCTGCGGCAACAAATCGGCCTTTACTCCGCTTAATTGTGACGCGTAATGCGCCATCAATACCTCGCCATAGGTCAACCAGCCACTGCCGATCCCCTGCCATTGGCCACCTGCCACCCGCGGCACTTGGCCGGGTGCACAGACCACCTCAGCGGCTTGTGACGTTAACTTGCCACCCGCCAGCTCAAACACTCCCCAGTACACCTCGCCCATCCGCGCATCCAGCGCCGCGATGATTCGCTGGCTGCCGGTTACCCGCTGCCCACCGGCAGCCAAGGTCGCCAGTGTCGAGACGGGAATAACGGGTAGATCGGCCCCAAAAGCAATGCCTTGAGCGACGCTGCATGCAATCCGAACCCCAGTGAAGGCGCCGGGTCCCCGGCCAAAAGCGATGGCATCCAACTGCCCCAGACTCAGCCCTGACTCGGCCAGGACTTCGGTAGCCATGTGCAGAATCAAGTCCCCATGGCCACGCGGCGCAAGTTGATAGCGTTCCAAAACTTCGTTGCCGTTCAGCAGCGCAGCGGAACAGGCTTCAGTGGCGGTTTCAATTGCGAGAATCTTCAAGTGCTTAGGCTTTCATCGCGAAAAATGTTCAAAATATGATACCGGATAACGGTATTTAATGTCTCACAAAAAAACCGGCGCCCCGTTACAGGGAACGCCGGTTCTGTCTGCGAAAAATCAGCGATTATTTGGAAATGCGACGACGTACCACCTGCAATTCGCCGTCGGCGATATCATTCTGTTCCACATTTTGTTTTGACCGCACCTGCAACTGCATGGTGACGACCGCACCGATGGCTCCGCCCATGCAAAAAGAAACGACCACGGCCTCAACGATAAAACTATATAAGCTGGACATGACTGGATCTCCTAGATTATTACCCGGCCTCCATTCCCTCTTGAGGCCCAACACCGCACCCTGCAATAAAGTTAACGGCGATCCTGGACGAAGATTTAGCCAATCATGATAGGACCTGAAAATTGTTTACAATTTTGCCACTTAGCTCACTGCAACATTGGGAACTTGTTCCATCCGGGCAAAAAATTGCTGCACCCGATCCAGACGCCGAGTGCGGCGCATCGGCGGCAGACTATCCAAAAAGACCTTGCCGTAACTGCGACTAATCAAGCGTGGGTCACACAACATCATTACACCGCGATCCTCGGCATCACGAATCAGCCGCCCCACCCCTTGTTTGAGCGAAATCACTGCTGTCGGCAACTGATGGTCACGAAAGGCGTTGCCACCCTGTCGTTCAATCGCCTGCACCCGCGCCTGCAACACCGGATCGTCGGGCATGGCAAATGGTAATTTGTCGATCACCACACAAGACAAAGCTTCACCGCGCACGTCCACCCCTTCCCAGAAACTGCCGGTACCCAATAACACGGCATTCCCCAGTTCCCGGAATTGCCGCAGCAGCTCAGACTTGGGCGCCGAGCCCTGAATCAGCAATGGATAATCGCAACGTCCGACCAACACCTCGGCTGCCCGTTTCAAGGCCCGGTGGCTGGTGAATAACAGAAAGGCCCGGCCGCGGCTTGCTTCCACCACTGGCAATGCGGCCTCAATCACCGCATCCGTATAGTCGGCGCTGTTCGGCTCGGGCAGATCCGGTGGCACATAAAGCAAAGCATTGCGGGCATAATCAAACGGACTATCCCATTTAGCGGTTGCCGCTACCTCCAGACCCAGCTGACGGGCGTAGTGACTGAAATCGTCCTTCACCGCCAAGGTAGCAGAGGTAAATATCCACGCCGCCTTACGCATCGCCATAAAGCGTTGGAACGGTTCTGCCACCGCCAGTGGCGTCGCATTCAAGGTAAACGTGCGCGGATAAACCTCCAGCCAATAAATCTGTTCGCTAACAGCCGGTTCACCAAATTGTGAAAGTCGAGTTTGCAACAACTCGGCCCGATCACAACAATTCTCCAATCCTTTGCCACGCGACGCAGCGGCTGACAATAATTCATGCAATGCCGACAGCGCATCGCTCATTTCTGTAAATGCGTTGATAACCTTGGATTCGCTGCGCACCTCGTTCCACAAGCGCCGCCCTTCATTGCCAAAGGCCAGACGCAAATCACGGACGCGATATTCCAGTGTCTCCGCCGCCTTCACCAATTCCGGCATATCACCGGCTTCGTGCTGATGCTCCAGTACGCTATCACGCGCCAGCTCCAATAATTGCCGACCACCGACGCTGACACCAAAAAATGTGCTCGCCACTTCCGGCAATTGATGTGCCTCATCGATGATGTAGGCTTCCGCCGTCGGCAACAGCTCGCCGAAACCATCTTCCTTGAGTGCCATGTCCGCAAACAACAAGTGATGATTAATCACCACCAGCTCCGCCTCCTGCGCCGCCCGCCGCGCCTTGGCGACATGACATTCCGCCAAATCCGGACACTCGCCGCCCATGCAATTATCAGCGTTTGAAGTCACCAACGGCCAGAGCGGAGAATCCTCCGCCACATCATTCACCTCGGCGATATCACCGGCCTGCGTCCGCCCCGCCCAACTCCGCACCCGTTGAAATTGATCGACCACCTCACGCGAGGCAAACCGCCCTTCCTGCTCCGCCAGCCGCAACCGATACTGGCACAGATAATTGGCCCGCCCCTTGAGCAGCGCCACCGACACCGGCACATTCAATGCCGAACGCACCATCGGCAAATCGCGATGAAAGAGTTGATCCTGAAGATTGCGGGTGCCGGTGGAAACGATCACCTTCTTGCCCGAGAGCAGTGCCGGCACCAGATAGGCGTAGGTCTTGCCCGTCCCCGTGCCTGCCTCAGCGATCAGTGTTGCGTAATCGGCGATGGCCTCCGCCACAGCCTCTGCCATCGCCTGTTGTTGAGGGCGGGGTTGAAAACCGGTAATGGTGTGGGCAAAGGGGCCTTGGGGGCCGAGGACTTCATGCATTTGTTCGATCATGGAGGGGACTGTAACCTGCATTGCGGCTGATATTCAATGTGGCACCGGAATCCGGCTTACCGGAACCGTGGGCGTCCCGCCCGCAAACAGCGGCCAGGATGGCCGCGCTCCCAATACACCATCGGTAGGATGTGGTGAACGCAGTGAACCGCATCAATCGCGACGCTTGCTCACCGCACCGTATGTAGAATAAAAAGCATAGGTTGATGGTATAGACGGCCACAAGTTACAAGTTTACCAAATTCAGCACTTGCAACTGACGAAGTGCCCATTCATGATGAATCATGATATTCATTAGTTGAAAACTGTCACCATTCGATTTAAGTTTACTAAACCGTTCTCGATAAGATTCTTCTTTAGATTTAAAAAACTTAACTATTGCCAAAATACCTACACATGGCATAGGAGGATCAATTAATTTCCATTTTCCGTCTTTTAGCGCTAGGTCATAGTTAATCCGTTGCTCCTGTTGTCCCTTTATCGCCCTAATTTCACGGCCGGACATGTTCTCCCACCATGGAGTGCCTGTTCCTTCAGTCTTCGCGAGAACTTTAAAGTTCACTTTAATTCGCATATGCGACTTATCAACAGAAATTATCTCCTCGATATTCCAGGCATTAACAATCAACAAAGGATCAGAATCAAGGAAAAACACTTCTCTGGCAGGGAGAGAACAATCTTTTTCACCACGACATTGATTATTATTGGGAGAAGTATAAATAACCTTATCTATTCTTCCTCCCGAATTCCCATCAAAATCACTCTGCAATAGCTCAGACAAAACCCTTTCGGGAGCCTCCTGTGCGTACGCAATATCTGGCTGACTAACCAAGTAGCTCGAAAACAGCATCAGCAAGATTAGCAAGCATAACCTATACTGAGAGTTATTTGCGAAACCCAGGGCAACCTTCACCACACCTCACCCCGCCCGATTATCCCAAACCTCTTCTTCCTCACCCCGCTCCTTCGTCCACACCAGACGACTCACCGCTTTGAAGCGGGCGACGGACATCATGCCGCGTTTGCTGCGGTTGCTTTCTTTGATGGCTTCGGTGACTTCGGAGCGTTCGCCCTCGTAGATTTCATAGGGCTCGAAATTTTCATCCAGCAATACCAGCAACACTGAATCCCATTGCTGTTCGAGCTTGAGCTGACCGATGCGTTGCCCGGCCTTGCCTTCGTCATAAATAACGCGGGCCTTGATTTGATATTTCAGACCTTCGCGACTGCCTTTACCGACGGCATCATAGCCACCCTCGGCTCCCGGCGGCGCCGGTTCCAGATCAAGCAGGCGGCAGGCATCGAACTGGGCGATCTCATTACTGACGCCCCCCAGCGGCTTGCCAGTGGCGAGTTTGTAGTCACGCGCGATGCGGCGCGTCTCGGCGATCAGTTTGTCCAGCGAATACAGCGCCACGTCAAAAGCCTATATCAATCAGTTACCCCATTATATAGCGATAATGCCACAAAAAGGCCAGCCATCCGGGGACTTATCTCTCGCCCAAACTCTGCCATAATCAAGGGAGGCCCACTTTACGAGGTGCTCCATGACCGGCCGCCTGCTCACCGCCCTGCAAAATCCCGCGCTCTTTGACCATCCGGTCACGGGGTTTGAGGTGATTGAAACCCATATCTCATGGGTGCTGCTCACCGGCCCTTACGCCTATAAGATCAAAAAACCGGTCGATCTTGGTTTTCTCGATTTCACCACCCTCGAGCAACGTCGCCACTATTGCCATCAGGAGATGACCCTCAATCGCCGCCTGGCACCGCAACTTTATCTTGAGGTGGTAGCAATTACTGGTAGCGAGGCCTCGCCACGACTAGAGGGCGACGGCGATGCCATCGAATATGCAGTGAAGATGAAGCAATTTGATCAGCCACAACAACTGGATCGGGTGCTAGCCCGTGGCGAACTGCTACCCGCACATATCGATCAATTGGCCGCACGCGTCGCCGCCTTTCATCAACGCATTGAAGTTGCAACGACCGAAAGTCCACACGGCACAGCCAAAGCCATTTTCAAGCCGGTCACCGATAATTTTCTGCACATTGAACCGTTACTCGAATCCAGCGCTGATAAAGCAGCGCTGTCTCGCTTACAAGAATGGAGCGTAAATACCTTCCAACGTCTGGAATACATCTTTGCCGAACGCAAAGCGAATGGCTACATCCGCAATTGCCATGGTGACATGCACCTGGCCAATATGGTGCTGATGGATAATGAGGTGGTCATTTTCGATTGCATTGAATTTAACGCCAACCTGCGCTGGATTGATATCATCAGCGAAGTCGCCTTCACCACCATGGACCTCGCCGAACGTGGCCGACCGGACTTTGCGGCGCGTTATCTCAACACCTATTTACACTATAGCGGTGATTATTCTGGCTTAGCGGTTCTGCGCTTTTATCAAATCTATCGCGCCCTGGTGCGGGCCAAGGTCACTGTCATTCGGATGGAACAAAAAGACATCACGCCCCAACAACGCGATACGTTATTGCGTGACTATCGCCGCTATATCGCTTTGGCGGAACAATACACCATCCCACATCAGACACCGTTAATCATTACCCACGGCGTGTCCGGATCCGGCAAAACCACGCTCACCCAACCAGCGCTGGAACATTATGGCTTGATTCGCCTGCGCTCCGATGTCGAACGTAAGCGCCTTTTCGGATTAAGTCCCGATGCACGGACTGATTCTGCCCCCGGTAGCGGCATCTATAGCCCCGATGCCGGCCAACGCACCTACCGGTATCTCGCCGAGCTGGCGCGTACCGTCATTAACAGTGGCTGGCCAGTCGTGGTCGATGCCACGTTTCTTAAACGAAGTGAGCGTGAACTGTTTCAACACCTGGCTCGCGAACTCGGCATTAAATTCATCATCATTCACTTTTATGCTGATGAACAGCTGTTGCGGCACTGGGTCATGGAGCGCCAGCAGCAAGCCCGCGATGCCTCCGAAGCCACCCTCGAAATCCTCGACCGGCAACTCACTACCCAGGAACCGTTGACTGATGATGAAGCAGACATGATCATCAAGATTGATTCCGGGATGGACACTGCGGCCCGCACCTTGATAAACCACCTGAAAAACTCGATGTAGGGTGGGTTAGTTGTGAGCTTTTCGCAACGTAACCCGCCAGCCTTGCCGCGAGGCACTCATTAAATACAAGCACACTTGGCGGGTTACACAAAAAACACTAACCCACCCTACATTTTATAGCTTATTTGCCTAAATTAATGGTATTGAAGCTATACTGAGTTATGTGCCTCGGAATACCTATGGAGATTACGGCCATTGATGGCCACCGCGCCCGGTGTCAGTCCAAAGGCATTACGCGCGAGGTCGATCTATTTCTGCTGGCAGATCAAACGCTAAAGGTCGGTGATTTTGTGATGGTGCATGTGGGACATGCCATACAAAGGATTGACGCCAGCGAGGCCCGCACGCGCTGGCAATTGTTCGATGACATGGAGAGACTGGCAATGGAGAAATTGGCAGATGCATGAACATTCGTTATGCAAATCCCTGTTGCAACAGATAGAGGCCTTTGCCCAGGAACACAAGGCCCGCAAAGTAAAATCCGTCACGCTCGATATTGGCCCGCTGGCGGGGATTGATCCCGAAGAACTACGCCAGGCTTTCCCCCATAATTCCGATGGCACAATTGCCGAAGGGGCTGAACTGATTGTGCGGCTGATCCCCTTGCGCTTTAAGTGCCGCGATTGCGGCTGTGAATCCGAGGGCGATCTCAAGCATATGCATTGCAGCCATTGCCAGAGCGACAACACCCGTCTGCTCGATGGCGATCAAATGCACATTGCTGACATGGAGCTTGTCGTTTGACGTGATGACTGCACGAAACTGGCTGGAGCGCATTCATCGCCTACCCGCACCCGACTCACCCGTCCGCATCATGAACGTCTGCGGCGGTCATGAGCGTACCGTCACTCACGCCGCATTGCGCACTATTCTTCCTGCGTACATCGAACTCATTCCCGGCCCAGGCTGTCCGGTGTGCATTTGCCCGGAAGAAGCCATTGAAACCGTTATAAATCTCGGTCTCGATCAATCGGCAATCATCATCAGTTTCGGCGATATGTTGCGCGTACCCATCAATCGCCCGCAGGCACAAATTCGATCTCTGGAGCAGGCACGCGCTGCCGGTGCAGACGTGCACGCTATTGCCACGCCACAAGAAGCGGTTGCGATTGCGCAGCAACATCCAGATCGACGTTGCATTTTTCTTGCTGTTGGTTTTGAAACCACCATGGCACCGATTGCCGCTGTCATCGCTCAAGGTCTACCCGCCAATCTCAGCCTCTTGGCCACTGGCAGACGAACAGCGCCGATCGTTAAACATTTACTCCGTACAAGTGATGCAGCATTCAATGCCCTGATCGCTCCCGGCCATGTCGCCACCATCATGGGCGTTAATGAGTGGCAATTTATTGTCGATGAACATCAGCTACCCGCGGCTGTCGCCGGTTTTACCAGCGAAAGTTTATTGGCCGCGATTTATTCCATCCTCCGCCAAAAACTCGAAGGGAAAATCTTTCTCGACAATTGTTACGCGGATGTTGCGAAACCAGAAGGCAATCCACGGGCTCAGGCATTGTTGGATCAAATATTCGAAATCAAACCCGGTATCTGGCGCGGCATTGGTCAGATTAATGATTCCGCTTTTGAATTACAGCGTGAATACGCCGCACATGATGCGCAGGATATATTTAATCTTCCGTCAGAAACAACTCAGAACACTCAAATGCCCGCGGGCTGCGATTGCGCCAACGTCGTGCTCGGGAAAATATACCCTAATGAATGCAAACTCTTCGGTAAAAGTTGTACACCGCAACGCCCTATCGGGCCGTGCATGGTGTCAGAAGAAGGGGCGTGTCATATAAACCAGGTGCCGCCTTAAGGCGGCTGTCACCCGCTATTTTCCTCCCCTCCTCATGACATGAGGAGGGGTGCCCGGAGGGCGGGGTGGTGTGCGTGAAGAACACCATACCAGCGAATCTTCATCAACTTCACCGCCACCCCTCCTCCTTAATTAGGAGGAGGGGATAAAAAACCAGAACATCGACCGCCGTATAGGTCAAACCTGTGGGAGTCCCCCGGCAGAGCCGGGGGTTTACCTCACTTAATTACAATTTTAATATTCACCATTGAGCCGTGGAACTCAGTCCATAGACTGGCATTTTACGAAAGACACCTTATGTCACTCTCTTCACAGCCCTCCCAAGTCGTGAGAAAGAGCACGCATCCCGCCAATTTTTGGCACTTCTCCGCGCCTTTGCGCCTTTGCGTTGGATTTTTTTAATCTCTATATTTAGAGATGCAAACCACACTCCGTCTTGGCACTCTCCACCCACCGCCCCGCCCGATCATCCCCAGGACGCGTGCAATGCGTGCAGCCAATGGAAGAATATCCCTGTGCCACCAGCGGATGGAACGGCAGATTATGGGTACGAATATACTCTTCGCGTTGTTCTTTCGTGATATCAACCAACGGATAAAATTTGATAATACCACCCCGAAATTCAAATACATCCAAATCGGCGCGATGTTCGGTCTGCCAGCGCATCAAGCCGGATACCCAGACCTTATAATTCTTTTTGATTGCCTCCAAGGGCTCGACCTTATTCACCGAGCAGCAGAAATCAGGATCGGTCTTCCAGGTTTGATCCTTGACCGTGTATTCGTGTTTCCAGTCCTCGGGCCGCACATCAATGACCTGCAAATGATAAAGCTCGATCAATTTGTCTTTATAAGCCAGGGTTTCCGGGAAATGAAATCCCGTGTCGATGAAATGCACGGGCTGCTCCGGCGCTGTGGTGGCAAACAAATGCAGTAGCAGCGCCGAATTAGCCGCAAATGATGACGTCAGCATCACCTCTGCGACTGTAAAGTCACGATAAAGTTGCTTTACCCTTTCTTCGACATTCAGTGGCCGATAGCGCTGATTCAAATCCTGAATCAGTGTTTCTATTGAGTCTGTGCTGGTCATTTTCTCTGTAGCTGCCATGGATACCGCCATCTTCTATCAATCACTCAAATTCGGTCCGGCTCGAGGACACTCAATCTTACGCTGCATTAACCTTTATACAATTATACTATAACCAATGGTTTATTATGTTATTTTTTTGTATATAGATATACGCATCAGCTATTTTACCCGTGCCCCTCTCGTGCTTTGCGGCCAGGGCGACAAGCTGCTATCCTAGCCGCGCTTACAACCACTGATATGGCACCCATGGAACGACTAGAAAATCTCTTAGAAAACAATCGTAAATGGACCCAAAAGATCACTCAAAACGATCCTGAGTTCTTTAAAAAACTGGTTAATCAGCAGGCGCCGGATTTTCTCTGGATCGGCTGCGCCGACAGCCGTGTTCCGGCCAATGAGATCGTGGGGCTGTTACCGGGCGAACTGTTTGTCCACCGTAACGTCGCCAACGTCGTCATCCACACCGACCTCAATTGCCTATCGGTTGTCCAATACGCCGTCGACGTGCTCAAGGTCGAACACATCATCGTCTGCGGTCACTACGGCTGCGGTGGCGTCAAAGCGGCCATGGACAACAAGCCGTTGGGCCTGATCGACAACTGGCTGCGCCACCTGCGTGATGTCTATCAAAAACATGAGCACGCCCTCAACGCCATCCAGGACGAAAACAAACGCTGGGATAAATTCTGCGAGCTGAACGTGATCGAACAGGTTCACAATATCAGTCATTCCACGATCGTCCAGGCGGCCTGGGAGCGCAACCAATCGCTATCCATCCACGGCTGGATCTATAGCATCAAGGACGGTCTGCTGCGCGACCTGCGCCTGTGCGTCAGCAAGCAGGATGAAATCTCTGAGCTGTATCGGATTGCGATCACCCCTCAAAACGAAGGTTAAAATAATAAATGTAGGGTGGGTTAGCGGCGTAGCAGCGTAACCCACCAAGCCGTCGCCGCAGGCGACACATCCATCTTCGCTTCACTCCCAGCCCCTCTCCACCTATGATGGAGACATGCCGCAAGCCCTCATTCACAATGCCGTCATACTCACCCGCCGCTGGTTGATTGGCGGCCTAGTGCAAGGCGTTGGCTTTCGCCCCTTTGTTGCCAGACTCGCCAAACGTTACAAACTCGGCGGCTGGGTACGCAATCAGCGCGATGTTGTCGAAATCATTGCACATGGCGACTCAGAGCAAGTTCTGAAGTTCGAACTGGCATTGTTGAGCGAAGCGCCCACCATTAGCCAACCAGTGTTGCTGCAATCCAGTGACTGCGATGCCGAATGCACTGATAACTTTGAAATCCATGACAGCTCGGCTGATCAAATCAACCACCCACACCTGCTGCCCGATCTGAGCCTATGCGATGCTTGCCTACAAGCGCTCAATGATCCAGACAATCGCCGTTATCGCTACCCCTTCATCGCCTGTAGCGAATGCGGTCCTCGCTATACTGTTTTGCAGTCACTCCCTTACGGACGGGAGCACACGACATTTCACGACTTTCCAATGTGCCCGCAGTGCCAAAATGAATACACGGATCCCACAGATCGCCGCTATCATGCCCAGACCATAAGTTGTCCAACTTGCGGACCACAACTTCGCTTTCATCATTATCGTGAAACGAAAACCATCGAGGATAACAACGCTGCAATCCACGCCTGCATTCAAGCCCTGCGTGACGGCCAAATCGTCGCTGTCAAAGGTATTGGCGGTTATCACCTGTTATGCGATGCCTACAATAACGAAGCGGTAGACACATTACGCCAACGCAAACATCGCCCCGCCAAACCGCTCGCCATACTTTATCCCTGGCGCGGAGAGGATGGCCTCGATGCTGTGCGTTGTGATATTGAAATCATCGATGCGCTTGGTGCTGAAACTCTGCTTCACCCACAGCACCCCATTCTCTTGTTGCCACGTAAAAAAAACAGCCGCTTGGCCGCCACCATTGCTCCTGGATTGAATGAAGTTGGCATAATGTTACCCTACAGCCCGCTACATCATCTCATCGCCAACGAATTCGGTGGCCCGCTGGTGGCTACTTCGGCCAACATCAGCGGCGAACCGGTACTCTACCGGGAACAAGAAGTTGATCATAAATTGCGCAACATTGCCGACGCCGCACTGCATCACAACCGCACTATATTGCGTCCTGCAGATGATAGTGTGTATCGCATCATCGCCAAGCAAGCACGACCGATTCGGCTTGGTCGTGGCATTGCGCCACTTGAACTGAATTTGCCTTGGACTACTCGCCAACCCATACTTGCACTGGGCGGGCATCTCAAAACCACGCTCACGCTCGCCTGGGATGACCGTGTCGTCGTTTCTCCGCATATCGGCGACCTAAGCAGTCCCGCCAGTCTCGATTTACTGATTCAACTCAGCCATGAGTTACAGAATCTCTATCAAGTAAATCCAGAAATCATCGTTTGCGATCGCCATCCTGGCTTCACTGCACATCGTTGGGCCGAAACTCAAAACTATCAAATCGAAACAGTATTGCATCATCACGCCCATGCCTCTGCGTTAATGGGCGAACATGGGTGCAAGGAAACTGCGCTCGTCTTCACCTGGGATGGCATGGGTCTTGGCGATGACGGCACGCTCTGGGGCGGCGAGACACTGCTTGGCCACCCCGGAACTTGGCAGCGAGTCGGCAGTTTCCGCCCCTGGCGTTTGCAAGGCAACGACCGCGCCGCACACGAACCCTGGCGTAGCGCTGCCGCGCTATGCTGGGAACTTGGTCTACCTGTGAATGAAAATAAAGCTACACGCATCGTCCACCAAGCCTGGCAACAAAATCTGAACTGTCATCAAACCAGCGCCATTGGCCGCTTATTTGATGCCGCTGCCGCGATCTTAGGATTGTGCGACGATGCCAGTTACGAAGCTCAGGCGGCCATGCTGTTGGAACACACCTGCAACTCCTTCGGTAATCCCGTTGACCTGCCCATTGACCAGCGCAATGCCCGGCTCTGGCGCTGCGACTGGCATCCGCTCGTCACCCGGTTACAGGACAATAAACTCACATCTGCACAGCGCGCCGCTGACTTTCACTCGAGCCTGGCGCACAATCTGTTGGCCCAAAGTCAACTGGCAAGAGCCAAATATGGAATCAATTTGATTGGCCTCAGCGGCGGTGTATTTCAAAATAACCGTCTTACCGAAGAAACTGTTTCCCTATTAAAAACAGGCGGATTCCACGTGTTATTACATCGATCTGTTCCCTGTAATGACGGCGGCCTCAGTTTTGGCCAAGCCATAGAAGTGATGCACAGGAGCACCCCATGACGCATACACCGCGTATCACCCTCGCCCACGGCAATGGCGGCCGCCGCATGCGGCAATTGATCGAAGAAATTATCGCCACCGCGTTTAACAATCCATATCTCGATACGAATACTGATGCCGCAACGTTACCTATCAACGCCATACCACCCGATCATCAGCTGGTGATGACGAGTGACAGCTTTACCGTTCAGCCGCTTGAATTTCCCGGCGGCAGCATTGGCTCACTGGCAATCCACGGCACGATTAACGATCTTGCCGTCAGCGGCGCATTGCCCCGCTACTTGACTGTCAATCTGATTATTGAAGAAGGGCTGGAGCTGGCGCAACTACAACGCATCATCAATGACATGGCCAGCACTGCGTGCGACAACAAAGTACACATCGTCGCGGGCGACACTAAAGTTGTCCCAAGAGGTGAAGGCAGTGGCCTATATATTGCCGTCGGTGGTATTGGGATCAAGCCCAAGCACATTCAATTCGGCATGCAATCCATCAAAACCGGCGATGCCATTCTTGTCAGCGGACCGATTGGGGATCATGGTGCTGCCGTACTCCTCGCCCGCAATACTTTTGGCCTCAGCGGCGAACTCCAATCCGATGCCGCCTCCATTCTTCCTCTTGTGCAGGTCTTACTACCACTCGATGGCCTTCGCTTCATGCGCGACCCTACACGCGGTGGACTCGCTACCGTGGCCCATGAAATTAGCCATGCGCGTGGTTTAGGCGTAACTTTATTTGAATCCACTATCCCGATACGCGACCCAGTGCGCTCATTCTGCGAAATCCTGGGTTATGATCCTCTCTATCTTGCCTGCGAAGGCCGCCTCGTCACGGTGATTGCCAGTTCGCAAGCACAAATCGCCCTCGACCAACTGCATACCGCCGGCGCCACTGAGACAGCGATAATTGGAACTATTACAAATTCGAAAGGACGTGTGACACTGGAAACAGAACTTGGAGGCCAACGACTATTACCGGAATTGGATGACGAGCCATTACCCAGAATTTGCTAGAGAATCTCACACCACATGCGATTAATTTCGATCCCCAACCACATTATTCGCATCACTCAACATAATGTAATGTCGCAGCTGATCACGTGTCATCGAATCCATGCGACCAAAGTCAAATGCAATTAATACTTGTCTGTCATCGCCAGATTCGTCACGATGCTGTTTTTCCGCCTCAAGACGGATAATCTGACCATATAACTTCATTACTTCCCCCGTAACCGGGCGCAACAGAATGGTCGCATAATCATAAATATAACCGGCCCCTGTCGAAGGCACCGGCGAACGCAACAAAATACCCGTTTCCGAAATATCAATTATTTCTCCAGAATACGTTTGCTGGCCTTCGGAAAATCCAAGATCAACATCACAGCTGATCATGGGTTGGATTCGCTTGGCACGCCGACGCTCATCCACGCCTATCGCCGCCACGACCATATTCAATAAATCTTCAGCCTTAAACGGCTTAGTCAATACCGCGCTTGCGCCAATTGCATCCGCAACAAACTGCGCCTTGGCCTCATTCTCGGCAGTGAGAAGAAACACCGGCGCGCCCGCTAGTCGAGGCCGTAACTGGATGCTCCTCAAAAAATCGCCTAACGACATGCCGGGCATATTCCAATCACTCACGATGAACAACAAGCGCCCATCGTAACTTTGTAACAGACGTAAGGCATGATCGGCATTTTCAGCTTCAATCACCTCACCCAATCGTCCATCCTGACGTAAAATGGAGGTAACGTACTGACGCATGGATATTGAATCATCAATCACCAAGGCAAAGCTTTTTTCGTGCATAAATTACCTCGGTCAATAATTCAGAAATCGGAAAGTTATGTATTACCTGCGATCACCTGCACACTATATATTATTTCGGCAACTTTCCGATTCTTTGCAATGGAGGGGGTTGATCACTTGCCAATATAATCATAACCATATGATTATATTAGTTAATTATTTGAAAAAGATCATCCATATCCCCAGATCAACGGCAGTGCCATCTCCAGTTCCCCATTAAACTCTACCGCACCGAGAATACTATATTCTGGACTTTGCGTATTGCGATACAGCGGTTTGATATAGCTTTTCCCATTAGGGTTCACCAGACTTGCCACACCCGGCTTCATACTGTCATAGCTGCGTTTAGTTACAATCGCGATTTCTTCATTCCTGAGTCGGACGTAACTGCCTGGCGGGTAGATTCCCATCCTTTTGATCAAGAGAATTGAAAGCGTTTCGTCATATTCCTTGCCACGCTCGAGAAAAACGGTTTTTAGCGCCCCTGAAGCCTCCAGTGATTTCCGGTAAACACGCGGCGATATCATGGCGCTGTAAACATCCGCCAGCGCAAGAATCTTGGCACCGATTACTGTTTTGTCTCCAGTCAGCCCACCAGGATAACCTTTACCATTGGCGCGCTCATGATGCTGACGAACGCTATCCAACCACTCCGGATCATTAATACCGCATGCCTTCAACATCGCCACACCCTTCTCAGGATGACTGCGCACCTCTTTTTGTTGTTCTTCGCTAAGTGCCGACGATTGTTGCTGCAATATATCCTGCAAATTGAGAATGGCAATATTAGATGTCAACGCTGCAGAGATAATGCTTTGCGATGATTTCGCGTCCATCGCTAAAGTATCGCAAAGAATGTAGCTAATTACTGCAGTATATATTGGATGCAGATTGCTATATTGATGTCTGTGCGCAACGTGAACAGCACCAATGGTGGCATCAATATCTTTTTTACATGCGCTTATGAGCGCATCACTGATAGCCAGAATCTCACTTTCAGCATTCTGATACTTCGCCAGATTTGGCAGAATCTCACCGACCTTGTCGGCACAGTGATCAATAATCTCGAATGGATTTAATTTTTCAATATTGACGGGTTCGATTATCTTTTCTTCTACAGAGTCCCCTCTTCAACGGTAGACTTCGTAGCGTCTGTGGACCCTATCGGTATTTGCGCAGCAATCTCGGACATAAATATACTCACATCAATGACGATGATCCCCATGTATTATTTCGGAAACATTAACATATATATTTATAGCTAAATGATTGTGGTTTGATGTTGAATGAATGCGAAACAATTGTTAACAATGATGTGACGATTGTTTTACTGATAACACGATATCTGTTTCTCAAAACCATCAGCGATGTTAATGCATACAATTACCAGCGCCTCGGCCGACTGAGGCATACGATATTTTAGAGGGGAATCAGCATCTGACTACGTGCCGGGATCAAAAAAGCCGGGGTTCAAATGGCTTGCAGGGGCAACATGAGCAGCCCGGAATATCATCAAATCAAAGCGTCGAAATGTATAAAAATGCTACCGGGAAAAGGGGGATAATTTACACACTAGTATGTAACACCATTTCTGACCCCGGGATTGCGCTATCCCGTTGATTTAGCGTAATTATTGGCTTTTGGTGTTATTTGGCGGAGAGCGAGGGATTCGAACCCCCGGAAGGTCACCCTTCAACGGTTTTCAAGACCGCCGCTTTCGGCCGCTCAGCCAGCTCTCCGTTTGGAAGCGGAAGGATACCGAATAATGAGGAATATTGCCAACTTAGTTGGAACCGACTTGCCATTTTTGGGTCAAACGATACACTGTTGGTGTCTGGCAGTTGTTAGATTTTCCATAAGGAGATCAATGTAATGTCGCAATACAATCAAGCTTCTATCGCCCGCCCCCTTTCCGGCACCCTCGCCACCCAGAAGGTGCTGCGCAACACTTACATGTTGCTGGCCATGACCCTGGCCTTCAGCGCAGTAATGGCCGCCGTTTCAATGGCGGTACAAGCCCCGTACTGGGTATCCATGGTTGGCTCACTGGTCTCGCTGGGGCTGATCTGGTTTGTGTTGCCACGCACGGCGCACTCTGTCGCTGGCCTGGGCGTGGTATTCGCCATTACCGGTCTGATGGGGTTTGGCCTCGGCCCGGTCCTGAACCACTACCTGAACATGGCGAATGGTTCGATGATTGTGATGCAATCCCTGGGGGCGACAGCGGTGGTGTTCGTCGGCTTGTCGGCTTATGTGTTGACCACACGCAAGGATTTCTCCTTTATGGGGGGCTTCCTGATGGCGGGCTTGCTGATTGCCGTGGTTGGGATGCTGGCATTGTTGGTTGCCGGGCTGTTTGGTTATCAGTTCAGCGGCGCTTCACTGGCGCTATCGGGCCTGGTCGCCATGCTGATGTGCGGCTTCATCCTGTTTGATACCAGCCGTATCGTCAATGGTGGCGAAACCAATTACATCATGGCGACCGTTTCACTGTACCTCAATATTTACAATCTCTTCATCAGCCTGTTGCAGTTGATCGGCTTCGCTAACGACGACTGATCAGGCATTCGTTAAATGGTTATAAAGGCCCCGCATGGGGCCTTTATTTTTGGTATTGTGGTAGCGAATTAAATACTGGTTTCTCACATGACGACTGAACATCCATTTGCTCAATATGTACGCATCCTTGGTAAGGGCCGCCACGGCTCGCGCGCCTTGACCGAAGACGAAGCGCGTCTGGCGCTCGGCATGATCCTGGATGGCGCTGCAGAGCCGGTGCAAACCGGTGCTTTTTTGATGTTGATGCGCGTCAAGGAAGAAACGCCTGAAGAAGTGGCGGGCTTTGTGCGTGCAGTACGTGAACGGATTCCACTGCCCACGCCTGTCCCTGCCGTGGACATTGATTGGTCATCCTATGCGGGCAAGCGTCGCCATCTGCCTTGGTTCATTCTGAGTACATTATTACTGGCTGCCAATGGCGTGCGCGTATTTATGCATGGCGCGGGAGGCCATACCACCGGACGTCTTTACACCTGCGATATCTTGCAACAATTGGGATTAACCCCCAGTCTGGATCTAAACACTGCGGCCACACAGCTGGCTCAAAATAACTTTGCCTATGTTGATCTTGCCGATCTCTGCCCTGCGTTGCAGGCGATCATGGATCTGCGACCACTGTTTGGTCTACGCTCGCCGGTGCATACTGTAGCGCGGATGCTAAATCCACTGAATGCACCGTATCAGATGCAAGGCATCTTTCATCCCGGTTATCAGAACATCCATCAAGGTGCAGCGCTGTGCCTGGGGCAACCTCATACTGCCATCATCAAAGGTGAGGGGGGCGAGATTGAGCGTAATCCCGATTCGCCGTGCAAACTGTATTGGGTCAACAATGGTGAAACCGGCATTGAAGACTGGCCATCAATCTTCGAACGCCGCCATGTGCGGCCAGATCAGCTAAATGTTGCTGAACTTACCGCACTCTGGCGTGGGGCGCATGACGATGAATACGCTATCGGAGCTGTCACTGGCACCTGTGCTGTTGCGTTACGCTTGTTGAATAAAGCAGACTCTCCGGCAAGCGCGATGGCATTGGCAAATGATTGGTGGAGTGCGAGGCCGAAGGATTGGCTTTAAAGTTTTGTGTCGCCTCTGGCGACGGCTCGGTGGGCTACGCCGCCCTGCGGCTAACCCACCCTCGGCAATTGCTCCCTGCGTTGCCCTCGTGCATCCATGCACTCGTACATTTATTTTTCGTGGATTTTAGTTTTTATTCCAGGCGAGCTGCTCATGCAGTTTCACCACATCACCGACAATTAATAATGTCGGCGCATGTACTTCATCCAGCCCTGCAATGATTTTCGGCAAGGTACTGACTGTGCCGATATGGACTCGCTGCTGTGGCAGCGTCCCCTGCTCCACCAATGCGGCGGGCATATCGGTGCGGATACCGTGCTTTATTAATTCACTGCAAATAATATCAAGACCCGCCAATCCCATATACACCACCAGTGTTTGACGCGGCTGGATTAACGTAGACCAATCCAGATCCACCGCGCCATCCTTCAGCTGACCGGTCACAAACACCACCGACTGTGCATAATCACGATGCGTCAGCGGAATTCCGGCATAGGCCGCGCAGCCCGTGGCCGCGGTAATCCCAGGCACCACCTGAAAAGGTATATTCGCCGCTGCAAGGCCCGCGATCTCTTCACCGCCACGTCCAAAAATAAACGGATCGCCGCCTTTGAGTCGCAATACACGCTTACCCTGGCTCGCCAGATCGATCAGTAATTGATTGATCTCTTCCTGGCGCACGGCATGAAAATCACGGCGCTTGCCGACATAAATCCGTTCCGCTTCACGCCGCACCAAATCCAGAATTTGTGGGGAGATGAGTCGATCATAAAGGACAACATCGGCACGCTGCATTAAGCGCAATGCACGAAAAGTGAGTAGATCAGGATCACCCGGACCTGCACCGACGAGATACACTTCACCTCGCGTCAGGGATTCAGAATCTGTAGCTGCCAGCGCCGACATCAACGCCTGCTCTGCCTCCGCCTCTTTACCCGTCAACACCTGCTCTGCAATCGGGCCTTCCAACACATGTTCCCAAAACCGGCGCCGCTGACCGATGGTTGCAAATCGTTGTTTGACCTGTTGGCGAAAGCGACCACTGAATTCTGCTAACCGACCATACCCCGCAGGCACCAGCGTTTCCAAGCGTGCACGCAATAAGCGGCCCAAGGTGGGTGACTGCGCCTCAGTGGAGACTGCGATCAACACCGGTGAGCGATCAATAATTGAAGGCAAGATAAAACTACAAAGCTCAGGATGATCCACTACATTCACAGGAAGATTCAGCTGACGCGCCTGCAACGAGACTTCGTGATTCACTGCCTCGTCATCGGTCGCAGCGATAACGAGTGTAGCGTGTTCGAGCTGCGACTCTTGATAAGTTCCGGCGATATGGACAATCGACCCCTCATTGGCAAACGACTGCAATATCGGGCACAAGTGGGGGGCGACGACGGTGACCTGCGCCTGTGCCCGCAGCAACATCTGCACCTTGCGCGCGGCCACCTCGCCACCGCCAATGACAAGGCATGATTTTTGTTTGAGATCGACAAATATCGGTAAATACTGCATGGTCAAACCTTAATAAACTGTTATGACTGTCATTTTAACATACCGTTCCCTTATCCTTGGCATCCGCTATCTGTTCAAACCCAATGGCTCCACGATACACTGGACCATCAATTCGCAGGTCAGCCCATGAAACCGATTCTGATTTTCCGCCACTTTGCTGGAGAAGGCCCTGGCTATCTAACTGAGGTGCTTGATCGCCACGGTCTACGCTATCAATTGATTGCAATCGACGCCGGAGATACCGTTCCCATCGATCCAGCGTTGTTTTCGGGACTAGTCTTTATGGGAGGACCGATGAGCGTCAACGATCCACTGCCCTGGGTTACACAAGAACTCACCCTCATCCGCAAAGCTCAGGAGTTACGGATACCAATCCTGGGCCATTGCCTGGGGGGACAACTGATCAGCAAGGCACTGGGCGGCACCATTGATCGCAATCCCGTTAAGGAATTGGGTTGGCTACCAGTCACACAAACTAGCAATGACGTTAATAACGAATGGCTGCATGGGTTAGCACAAAATTTCGAAGTCTTTCATTGGCATGGTGAGCGCTTTACCTTGCCGAAAAATGCCGTGCATTTGTTTGGCAGCGATTTTTGTACCAATCAGGCCTTTTCTTTGGGTAATACACTGGGGCTGCAATGTCATGTTGAAATGACAGTTTCCATGGTGCGACATTGGGCGGAACACTTCGATCAGGAAGGCGTAGCGCCTTCAGCCAGCATACAAAACCCAACTGCGATGACCGAAGATTTGGCACGCCGCGTTGAACGTCTTCAGAAAATAGCAGATGTTTTGTATGCGCGCTGGCTGAAACCGATCCTGATCAGCAAATAACTTCTACGCCGTTCATGTAACCTTGGAGTACTTTCGGCACACGAATCGAACCATCGGCTTGCTGATAGTTCTCGATGATCGCGACCAAAGTCCGGCCCACGGCAAGACCGGAGCCATTCAAGGTATGCACCAATTCCGGCTTACCCGTTTCAGGATTACGCCAGCGCGCTTGTAAACGTCGCGCCTGGAAATCTTCGAAATTGCTGCACGAAGAAATTTCGCGGTATTTCTGCTGCCCCGGCAACCAGACTTCCAGATCATAGGTCTTGGCCGCTGAAAAGCCCATATCGCCGCTGCACAACACAATACGCCGGTAAGGCAAGCCCAACCTCTCCAGCACAATTTCGGCATGTCGAGTCAGCTCTTCATGGGCCTGATAGGAATCTTGTGGTTTCACAATCTGCACCAATTCCACTTTTTCGAATTGATGTTGGCGAATCATGCCACGCGTGTCTTTGCCATAAGAACCCGCTTCACTGCGGAAACACGGCGTGTGACACACAAACTTGCGCGGCATGACGTCACTATCCACAATCACGTCGCGCACGATATTGGTGACTGGCACCTCTGCCGTTGGAATCAGATAATAATTCTGTTCACCTGACAGTTTGAATAAATCCGCCTCAAACTTTGGCAGCTGACCCGTGCCGCGCAAGCTATCGGCATTGACCATGTAAGGTACGTAAGTCTCGGTGTAGCCATGCTCACTGCTATGCAAATCGAGCATAAACTGAATCAATGCCCGATGCAGCCGCGCCATGGCACCGGACATCACCGTAAACCGTGCACCGGTAATCTTGGCCGCAGTATCGAAATCCATCAGCCCCAACGTGGTGCCGAGATCGACATGATCCTTCGGCTCAAAATCAAACTGCGCAGGCTCACCCCAACGCTGAATCTCGCGATTATCATTTTCATCGCGCCCTTCAGGGACGCTGGCATGCGGGATATTGGGGACACTCAACAAGATATTTTCCAGATCGATCTGAACTTGCTGTAATTCCTGCTCTGCGGCCTTGAGGCGATCGCCTAAATCGGCCACTGCTGACATCAATGGAGCCACGTCCTCGCCCTTGGCCTTTGCTTGCCCGATAGCTTTGGAGCGGCTATTTCGCTCGGACTGCAATTCCTGGGTGCGTACCTGAATCTCTTTGCGGCGACTTTCCAATTCCCCCAGGCGCGCAACATCCAATGTAAAACCACGCTTAGCCAATTTGGCGGCAGTTTCATTCAGTTCATTTCGAATTAATCTCGGGTCCAGCATTACAAACCTTTCCTTTAATATCTTTAATATTCACCACAGAGGCACAGAGCACACGGAGAAATGATTAATTCGCATTGAATTCATACTCAATACCGTCAATGCACATGCTTATTCTGCTCACATTTTTACTTCTCTGTGTCTCTGTGTCTCTGTGTCTCTGTGTCTCTGTGGTAAATAATTTCAAATCACTATTCATTCACCCACACATTCCACTTCACCATATGTTTAGGTTTGATCGTGGCATTTAAATGCTCAAGGATATTTTCAATCTTGGCGGGTTCATCGAAGAATTCAACCACCAGCGGCAAATTCAGGGACAAATCTGTTAGCCGTGAACTGTGCACCTGGCCGGTGTCACCAAAACCCCCGATGCCACGAAACACCGTCACGCCCCGCACCTTTTCCCAATCATGCAGGCGCTTGAGCAGATTATCCAGATGGCTGTCATATTCGCTGAGATACAGGCGCACCATGGTGACTTCGGTCATTTTCATAATTGTCTCCCCGCCACTGATCCCAACCATACGGCACCGAGACACAGCACAACGCTCATTATCACATTCAAAACGGCCCGGCTGATAGCGCCCGTCTCGAGCAAAGAAAGTGTCTCGAACGAAAAGGCAGAAAAGGTGGTAAAGCCACCCAAGACTCCAATCAAAATCGCGGCCCGCCACTCAGGTCCCAGCGCCAGACGCTCGATTAACAGCACTGATAACAGTCCCATCAAAAACGAACCCAACACATTGACCGCCAATGTCCCGTAAGGAAAGTCGCGACCTAACCACTGATACATGCCGCTCGACATCCAGAATCGTGCCACGGAGCCTAGCGCTCCACCAGCGGCAATCGCGATCAGTTGATTCAAGCTCGCTCCCATTCTCGCTCATCAATAGCGAGATTATACCCGATCACTTGGCACCTCTGGACTTAGCATCCAATTTCCGCAAATGGGCCAGTTTCTCGGCGATCTTGCCCTCCAGCCCGCGTGGCGTCGGCTGATAATACTGCCGTGGCGGCATGTCTTCAGGAAAATAGTTTTCGCCTGCGGCATAGGCCTCGGGCTCGTCATGGGCGTAACGATATTTGCGGCCGTAACCCAGTTCCTTCATCAGTTTGGTCGGCGCATTGCGCAGATGGATAGGGACTTCATAGGAACCGTGCTGTTTCACGTCAGCCATGGCAGTATTAAAGGCGACGTACACCGCATTACTCTTCGGCGCACAGGCCATGTAGACCACCGCCTGAGCGATCGCCAACTCACCTTCCGGACTACCGAGACGTTCCTGTACATCCCACGCCTCCAGCGCGAGCGTGAGTGCGCGTGGATCGGCATTGCCAATATCCTCACTCGCCATGCGCACCACGCGCCGTGCGATATACAGCGGATCACAGCCACCGTCGATCATGCGCACATACCAATACAACGCCGCATCGGGACTGGAACCGCGCACCGACTTATGCAGCGCGGAGATTTGATCGTAAAACGCCTCGCCGCCCTTGTCGAAACGCCGCAAGGCACCGCCACTCAAGATTTCATTGAGTAGTTCTTCGGTGATTTCTTCGCCATCTTCGGTAGGCACAGCGAGATCAGCGGCAATTTCCAGAAAATTCAAGGCGCGGCGCGCATCGCCATCTGCCATCTGAGCCAGACGATCACGTAATTCAGGTGCCATCTTCAGCGGTTTTCCGATCCCATGCTCAGTGCCTGACAATGCACGATCAATAATGCCTCGAATATCCTCGGGCTGCAGCGCGCGCAACACATAGACCCGCGCTCGGGAAAGTAACGCATTATTCAGCTCAAAAGACGGATTTTCCGTGGTCGCACCGATAAAAATAAAGGTGCCGTTTTCGACATAAGGCAAAAAGGCATCTTGCTGTGCTTTATTGAAACGATGCACTTCATCGACAAACAAGACCGTTGCGCGTCCCTCCGTCTCTCGCACGTGTTGCGCCTGCTCCACAGCGGCGCGGATATCCTTGACGCTGCCCAGCACCGCAGAAATAGCGATAAATTGAGCGTTGGCACGATTGGCAATCAAACGCGCAAGCGTCGTCTTGCCGGTTCCAGGTGGCCCCCAGAAAATCATGGAATGAAGTCTGTCGCTCTCGATCGCCTGCCGTAGCGGCTTGCCAGGACCTACGAGATGCTGCTGCCCGGCGTATTCATCCAACGTGCGCGGCCGCATCCGGTCAGCCAATGGCTTCCAGCCTGTGGCAGATGAATCACTGTGTTGCGGTTTCATCAATCACATCGACGCCCTTGGGCGCCGTGAATTTGAAGAGCTGAGGATCGAGCTTCGGATTGAGTTGTAGATTCTCAAAACTAAATACTGTCAACTGACCAAAACTATCGATCACTTCAAGGCGCTTGAAGGTCTCACCCTTAAATGCCAACGCGATGCGCTCGACATTGGCATCCTGCTTTTTAGGCGTCAGCTTAAACCAAGTCAACCCCTCGCGCTGACCGTTAGCTTCGACAGTAAACTGTTCACTCAATGCCGAGCTCGACGACAAGAGTGATGCCGGTGTGCTACCCAAGGTTTGATCCTGAGGCTTCACCGTAACCTGTTCCAGGTCTACGTCATAAAACCAGAGCTTGCGGCCATCAGCAACAATCTGCTGCACATACGGCGTTTGATAACTCCAACGAAACTTCCCCGGCCGCTGAATGGCCACCGAACCGTGCAATTCCTGTTGCAGCTGATGCCGCTGATCATAAACCGACTGCACAATATCGGCCTTGAGTCCGTTAAATGAGGAAAAAAAGCGCGCCACAGGCTCTGCTGCATCGGCGGCTATCACCGCACAAGAAACTACAGCCAATACCGCCGCCAGACACCACTGACGCAACCAGAACAATCCTTGCTCAAACACTGTATTCAACCTCTAGGTGGGGGTGGTGCCAACACTTCACGTGAACCGTTGGATTGCAGCGGCCCAACGATACCCGCTCGCTCCATGGTTTCAACTAAACGCGCGGCGCGGTTATAACCGACCTTCAAGCGCCGCTGCACGCCCGATACCGATGCCCGCCGTGATTCGGTGACGACTCGCACGGCTTGATCGTAAAGCGGATCATCTTCATCCGCCGCATTACCACCATCGATGACCGAAAGATCAGTAGAGTCCGAAGCATCCACGCCACTCAGAATATCTTCCTGATAGTCAGGCGCACCCTTCTGCTTCAGCATCTGCACCACTTTATGCACTTCGTGATCGGCAACAAAGGCACCGTGAATACGCATCGGCACACCCGTACCTGGTGGCAGGTACAGCATGTCACCATGACCTAACAGTGCCTCGGCGCCCATTTGATCGAGGATGGTGCGCGAATCCACCTTGGCAGACACCTGGAAGGCGACACGCGTCGGGATATTGGCCTTGATCAACCCGGTCAATACATCCACTGAAGGACGTTGCGTCGCCAGTAGCAGATGTATACCCGACGCACGCGCCTTTTGCGCCAGACGTGCAATCAATTCTTCAACCTTCTTACCCACCACCATCATCATGTCGGCCAATTCATCGATCACAACCACGATGTAAGGCAAGGGCACTAATGTCGGCCGCACTTCACCTTCTGCCAGCTCTTTAATTGTCGGATCAGGAATCGGCTCACCGGCGTCGATCGCATCCTTCACCTTGCGGTTATAACCGGCGATATTGCGCACGCCCAACGCTGCCATCAAGCGATAACGGCGATCCATTTCCACCACACACCAGCGCAAGGCATTGGCGGCCTCTTTCATGTCAGTGACCACAGGCGCTAACAGATGTGGAATACCATCATAAATCGACAGCTCCAACATCTTGGGATCGATCAAGATCAAACGCACCTCTTCGGCTGTCGCCTTGTAGAGCATGCTCAGGATCATGGCATTGATCGCCACCGATTTACCGGACCCCGTAGTACCCGCCACCAGCAAATGCGGCATCTTGCCCAGATCGGCGACGATGGGATGACCGCCAATATCTTTACCCATCACCAAGGTCAGCGGCGACGGCGAATCATCATATTGTTTGGATCGCACCAATTCACTCAAACGCACGATCTCGCGATGTTCATTCGGGATTTCCAGACCGACCACGGATTTGCCCGGAATCACTTCAACGATACGTACACTCACTGCCGACAGCGCGCGCGCCAAATCCTTGGCCAGATTGCTGATCTGACTGACCTTGACACCCGCGCCCGGCTGCAATTCAAAACGAGTGATGACGGGACCAGGATGCACTGCCACCACCTTAGCCTCAACACCGAAGTCATTGAGACGGGACTCGACTAGACGCGAGATGGCTTCCAGTGCCTCCGCCGGCATTGCTTTGCCGCTCGGCGTTGCCTCATCCAGCAACGAGATCGGCGGCAATTCCTGCTTCGAATAATCAGCGGCAAACAACGGTTGCTGCCTTTCTTTCTCGGCGCGAGGACTGACTTCAATTTTGGCAACTGCGGTTTCAATACGCGGCGCTGGGCGTGGCTCGACAATTTTCGGAGGTGGTGGTGCTGCACGCTCCATTATATTGGGCGAAGTGGCAACTATCGGCATCGCTGCCTTACGCGCTGCCAGATATTCCTGCAACTGGGCGTACCATTGCATTACTTGTTGCGCAAAACGCAACGCCAGTCGCCCCATCACGTCCGCCAGCCAAATCCAGGATAAATCCGTTGCCAGCGTTACACCCGCCAGAAACAGGGCCAACATAAATAATGTCGCCCCGGCAAAACTAAAACTGCCAGCCAAGGCATGGCCCACGACATCACCCAAAATACCGCCCGCATTCAGCGGCAAGCTGGTGGGTGAACCAAAGTGCAACGCCGCCAATCCGCATCCGGCAAGCACCGTCAACGCAAAACCCAAACTGCGCAACCCAAATTCCGGCGTATTCGGCGCATGTTCGAGTTTGCGGCCTTTAAACAACAACCAGCCGCTATATGCCACCATCAACGGGAAGAGATACGAAAAATAACCAAAGAGATAAAGAAAGACATCGGCAAACCACGCGCCCACCACGCCACCGGCGTTTTCGACGGGCCCCAACGTACCACTGCGTGACCAGCCCGGATCAGTCGTGTGATAACTGAGCAGCGAGACTGCAAGATAGATCGCCACTGCCCCGAAAATGAACAGCGCGCCTTCCCGTAATCCTCGCGTCAGTGTCCCTGAGCCTAAGATGGATCGATTCCTTTTTTGCGAAGCCTGTGCCAACTGCCTGTCAACTCCTACATCCACAACTCAACGATAACGCTAATCATTGCCGCCCCACTCGGCCCATTCTATCAAGAATATGCGAGGCGTCGATTGGGGATTCACACCTATAGACTTTTTCACCGCATCCCCTATCATTATCCCTATGATGCAGTTTTACCTGCTCCACAACAAGTATGGTAGTGGACCCCGGGCAAAACACAACCTATAGTGTGACAAGGAGTTGAGGAATCCAGCATGAGCAAAACTAAACATAGCCGCCTGTTGATTCTAGGGTCCGGACCTGCCGGCTATACCGCCGCCGTCTATGCGGCCCGCGCCAACCTCAATCCGGTCCTCGTCACCGGCATGCAGCAGGGCGGCCAGCTCACCACCACCACCGAGGTCGACAACTGGCCCGGCGATGCCGACGGTGTTCAAGGCCCGGAACTGATGGCCCGGATGCAAAAGCACGCCGAGCGCTTCAAGACCGAGATCATTTTCGACCATATCAACAGTGTTGATTTGAAACAACGTCCATTCACCCTCAAGGGCGATAATGGCAGCTACACCTGCGATGCCCTGATCATCGCCACCGGCGCCTCCGCCAAATACCTCGGCCTGCCCTCTGAAGAAGCCTTTATGGGACGTGGTGTTTCCGGCTGCGCCACCTGCGACGGCTTTTTCTACCGCAATCAACGCGTCGCCGTGATTGGCGGCGGCAATACTGCTGTCGAAGAAGCCATCTATCTCAGCAACATCGCGTCTCATGTCACCCTGGTTCATCGCCGCGACAAACTCAAGGCTGAAAAGATAATGATCGATCACCTGATGGATAAAGTGAAGTCAGGCAAGGTCAGTATTGAATGGAACACCGGCCTCGATGAAGTGCTGGGCGATAACAGCGGCGTCACCGGCATGCGTCTTAAGGATGTGAACACCGGCGCCACCAAAAATATCGGGGTCATGGGTGTTTTCATCGCCATCGGCCACAAGCCCAATACCGACATGTTCGAGGGCCAGCTGGAAATGAGCGGTGGCTATATCAAAGTTAAAACTGGCAGTAATGGCAATGCCACGGCTACCAGTGTCCCCGGCATCTTTGCGGCCGGCGACTGTGCGGACCATATCTACCGGCAGGCCGTCACATCGGCGGGCACGGGGTGTATGGCAGCGCTCGATGCGGAGCGCTATTTGGACAACCAAACATAGGGAGGAGTATTACGACATGACTTTCGAAAGGTTCTATTCCGATGTTTCAAACAGAGCAAGGGACTTAGTGATGATCGGTCGTGATGACAAACGTAACTTCATTCGAATGAACATCGATGCTCGCATCGTATTCAGTCGCATCAGCTCCAAGAGTGAACACAGTGCCAAAGCCAAAGACCTCAGCGCCACCGGTCTGCGATTCATCACCGATGCCGCCGTTGATATCGGCGAGCAACTGGACGTCGCAATCCACCCCGGCACCGACCTGACACCACCGCTGCTGGCCACCATGACCGTAGTACGCGTGTTTCGCGATGCTGACAGCAACAAATATGATGTCGCCGGATTGATTACCGAACGGCAAGCATAACTCGGCGTCCTGTTGCGCAAGGATGCGCGCCAACTTCCCTATCTTCGTTGCCGATGTTGTGACGGTTGTAGCTATATTCCCTTTATATATATGACCGCCCCCTACTGGCTCAATCCACGTGATGCGAGCTACGAATTCCCACCCGTGGAACTCGCGCTCAGCGAACCCAATGGCCTACTCGCCATCGGCGGCGATTTAAAACCTGAGCGCATCATCAAGGCCTATCAACACGGCATTTTCCCCTGGTTTTCAGAAGACCAACCCATTTTGTGGTGGTCTCCCAATCCACGCGCTGTTTTATTTCCAGAGCAACTGCGTGTTGCACGCAGCCTCCGCAAAACCATAAAAAAAGAAATCTACTCAATCACACTCGATCAGGCGTTCAACGATGTCATTCATGCCTGTGCTGCACCACGCAACGCAAACAACGGCACTTGGATTACCCCGCAAATGATTAATGCCTATTGCGAACTTCATCGCCGGGGACTGGCACATTCCGTTGAGGCTTGGCAGAATGGAAAGCTGGCCGGCGGACTCTATGGCATTGCCTTAGGAAAAGTATTCTTTGGCGAGTCGATGTTCAATCGGGCAACCGATGCTTCCAAGGTCGCCTTTGTCTATCTCGTCACACAATTACAACGCTGGGGCTTTCATGTGATCGACTGCCAAGTCACCACTTCACATCTCATCAGCCTCGGCGCAACAGAAATCGACCGTCAGCGTTTCGTGGAATTGCTCGCCTACGCCACCACACTGCCAGCAATCAGCGGCCATTGGAGATTTGACCCAGATCACCGTCCCCTCTCCGGCACATTGCGCCATGAATGACCAAAGCACCGATCTTTTCAACACACTGCGCTGTTACATTACCGTTGACTTCGACTGTAGCTATCTGCCGCCCAGACTCGCCCGCAACCTGCTGGTCGATCCGGCAGTGGCCATGAATACCACCCTGTTTGATGCCCTGCTCAATCATGGTTTTCGCCGCAGTGGCCGCCACGTCTACCGCCCACATTGCAACGGCTGCCAGGAATGCGTGCCCGCACGGGTAGCGAGTCACCGGTTTCTCCCCAATCGCAGCCAACTCCGCTGCCAGCGACGCAACCAGGATCTCACCCAACACCCAGCCGCCGCCGAATTCAATCCTGAACATTTCGCGCTTTATCGCCGTTACCTGGCACTGCGTCACGACGACAGCAGCATGAACAATCCCGCCGAGGAAGACTACCTCAACTTTCTGACCTGCCCCGGCGTTGAAACCGTATTTCACGAATTCCGACTCGGCAAACGACTCGTGGCCGTCGCCGTCACTGACTATGTCCCCAGCGGCCTGTCCGCCATCTATAGCTTCTATGAACCCACGCTCAATCAGCGTAGCCTCGGCTCCTACACCATCCTGTGGCAGCTACAGGAGGCGTTACGTCGAAAATTACCTTATATATATCTTGGATATTGGATCAAAGACTGCCGCAAAATGGCCTACAAAAATCAGTTTCAACCCTTGGAAATATTTCGACATGGAATGTGGCAGGAGACTTACCACCGCTAATACCTTTCTTAGTCAAAGGGGTATTTTCTAACAATTTCCTACAATTAGACGCAAGATTACTAGATTCTCGTGTTAATCCGCTGTAGAATACGTCCGCACAGTCCGATTGTGGGTTTTTCGCCACAGCGGCATTGTGGACTAACTCCAGTGATGATTATATTTGTTTAAGGATACACCTATGCGTAAATTTGCCGTTGTCGGTCTGACCCTGTTGTCCCTGTCGGTCATCGGTTGCTCCAAGAAGGAAGAAGCCGCTGCTCCTGCTCCTGCTGAAGAAGTCGCTGCTCCAGCTCCAGCTCCAGCCGCTGATCCAGCTGCTGCTGCCCCGATGGAAAGCATCGACGGCGCTGCCGCTCCTGCTGCTGACGCTGCTGCTCCAGCTGCTAAGTAAGACAGAGCAACTAAGCAACACACGTAGTACAGTTGAAAAGCTGGTCGAGAAATCGGTCAGCTTTTTCTTTATTGTGTTATGCACTCACAGCCACTTCACCGCCATCAGCAAAACATCCCTCCCACTGCAAGATACCATGACAGTTTCGGCAGATGTAACGTGCGCCATCCAGCACCCGTTTATGTCGCGTCGTCGATAACCAGTGTTGTTGCTTGATACATCTACAAGAATAGCGAAACCGTTTCTGCCGCCGCAGTAAAATGCCGGATAAATCAAATTGATGCCTGGACGCTGCCTTTTCAATGCCAAAGGCCACCATCACCTGTTTCCATTCGCGACCGTGAGGTTGTAGGCGCCGATGCGGATAAAGCAGATCAACAATATAATGCGCGACCTCATGCGGCACTGTTTCCGCCGCAAATGCATCGTAATCATTGGTTGCGATCAAGAGATTGTAATGAATACTTGCCTGAAAATAACGTCGCTGATAACGACCGGCGATAGCCCCCCTAAGATCGAAATGAATCGGGATAAAGTCAAAACGCTGTCCAAACAGGATACCCGCCCGGTCGATATAGTGGTGGGTACTGGCCACCAGCCGTTCCTGCACCTGCACAAATCCTCCATTCTGACTCACGATCAAGCACTTCCTCTTGACTTGAACTCCCCTGCCCAGGTTTTATGCTACGCGATCCCGGACACCGGCGGAACCCCGCCGCGCCAGGCATCTGGAGAAATGAGAGAACCTTTGCTCTAAAAGAAAAATTACGGCAAAATACGCGGGCTTGAACCAATCCACTTACTTATGGACCAAAGGAGACTTGCTGGCAGTATGGCAAAAGAAGAAGCAATTGAAATGGAAGGCACGGTCACCGATACCCTGCCCAACACCATGTTCCGCGTGCAGTTGGATAATGGGCACACCGTTACCGCCCACATCTCCGGCAAAATGCGCAAGAACTATATCCGCATCCTGACGGGGGACCGTGTTACCGTGCAGCTGACCCCCTATGACCTAACCAAGGGCCGTATTGTCTTTCGCGCCCGCTGAGAGAAATGCAGAACGACGAATTATTTCTCGTCGTCCTCTATCTCAAAGCTCAGCTCACCATCCTTGACGCCGATACGCACTTGGCCGCCTTCAGCCAGTCGGCCGAAGAGCAGCTCCTCAGCCAATGGCCGTTTGATGTGCTCCTTGATCACACGCGCCATAGGACGAGCCCCCATCGCAGGATCGAAGCCATGTTCGCCCAGCCAGGCGCGCGCCGCTGGCTCGATATCAATCGTGACGTTCTTGACGCCCAGCTGAGATTCAAGTTCGATGATGAATTTATCCACCACGCTGGCAATGGTACGGCTATCCAGTGCTTTGAACTGAATCACGCCATCCAAACGATTACGGAACTCCGGTGAGAACAGGCGTTTGATTGCTTCCATGCCATCCGTGCTGTGATCCTGGCTCGAAAAACCAATGGAACGACGACTGGTTTCGGAAGCGCCGGCATTGGTCGTCATTACAATGATGATATTGCGGAAGTCTGCCTGACGGCCATTGTTATCCGTCAAGGTGCCGTGATCCATTACTTGCAGCAGCAAGTTAAAGACATCCGGGTGCGCCTTCTCGATTTCATCGAGCAGCAATACCGCATGCGGCGTTTTGGTCACGGCTTCAGTCAACAAACCGCCTTGATCAAATCCGACATAGCCCGGCGGCGCCCCGATCAAACGCGATACCGTATGACGTTCCATGTATTCAGACATATCAAAACGAATCAGTTCGATGCCCATCACCTTCGCCAACTGGCGAGTGACTTCAGTCTTACCAACGCCAGTGGGGCCGGCAAACAGGAAAGAACCGATAGGTTTGTCTTCCTGACCCAAACCGGAACGCGATAACTTAATCGCCGTCGCCAGAGTATCAATCGCTTCATCCTGACCATACACCACCAACTTCAGATCACGCTCCAGCGTGCGCAGGCGTTCGCGATCCGAGTTGTGCACGGTCTTGGAAGGAATCCGCGCCATCTTGGCGATGATTTCTTCGACTTCGTGGACGCCAATCGTCTTCTTGCGTTTGGACACAGGTAATATGTGCTGTCTGGCACCCGCCTCGTCGATCACGTCAATCGCCTTGTCCGGCAAATGGCGATCTGTAATATAACGATCCGCCAATTCAACGGCAGCACGAATCGCTTGCCGCGTATAGCGCACAGCATGATGGCTTTCAAAGCGCGATTTGAGGCCCATGAGAATTTCCGTAGCTTCGTCCACGCTCGGCTCAGTCACGTCAATCTTTTGGAAACGACGCGCCAAGGCACGGTCTTTCTCAAAGATGCCGCGATATTCCTGGTAGGTGGTCGAGCCCATGCACTTCATTTCACCCGACGCCAGGGCTGGCTTGATCAGGTTGGAAGCATCCATCACCCCGCCTGACGCCGCACCGGCGCCAATGATGGTGTGAATTTCGTCAATGAACAGAATCGCACTCGGATCTTTTTTCAACTGCCCCAATACTGCCTTGAGCCGTTTTTCAAAATCGCCACGATACTTGGTCCCTGCCAGCAAAGCGCCCATGTCGAGTGAATAGACCGTGGCATTCTGCAATACCTCCGGCACATCACCTTCAATAATCCGCTTCGCCAAGCCTTCGGCCATTGCTGTTTTGCCGACACCGGCCTCGCCGACAAACAGGGGATTATTCTTACGGCGACGGCACAAGACTTGTACAGTACGCTCGATCTCATGGTCGCGACCAATCAGCGGATCGATCTTGCCCTGACGGGCGCGTTCATTGAGATTAGTAGCAAAACTTTCCAGCGGTGATTTGGCAGGCGCTTCACCCGTGCCGGCCTCTTCATCTTCCGAATGTGAGAAACCTTCGTTTTCTTCATCGCCCGAAACTTTGGAAATACCGTGCGAGATATAGTTCACGATATCCAGGCGCGTAATATTCTGGGTGCTCATGAAATAAACGGCTTGCGAATCCGGTTCGCCGAAAATCGCGACCAGCACGTTAGCGCCGGAGACTTCATCTTTACCTGCGCTTTGGACATGGAACACGGCCCGTTGCAGCACACGCTGAAAACCCAGGGTCGGCTGGGTCTCGCGGCTATCGCGATCCGTGATCACCGGGGTGGTTTCATCCAGGAAGCTGACCAGATCGACTTTCAGTTTGGATAAATCCGCGCCGCAGGCACGGAGTACAGCTGCCGCAGCGGGATTATCGAGCAGTGCCAGCAGCAGATGCTCAACGGTCATGAATTCATGGTGCTTGCCGCTGGCCTCGCGGAAAGCCTGATTCAGGGTAAATTCTAGTTCCTTGTTCAACATATCAAGCACCTCCGGCGACGATCGCCCGTCATTACTCCATTTGTCCTGACTACGCTTCTTCCATGGTGCACTTCAGCGGATGCTTGTTCTCACGGGAAAAATCATTGACTTGAGCCACTTTGGTCTCAGCAACATCCCGCGAGAATACTCCACAGACGCCCACCCCTCGGGTGTGCACGTGCAGCATAATCTGCGTAGCCTTTTCTCGATTCATCGAGAAAAACCTCTCCAGTACCTGGACGACGAACTCCATTGGCGTGTAATCGTCGTTTAACAACAATACCTTGTATAGCGGAGGACGCTTGAGCTTGGGCCGCGCTTCCTGTATCGCTAAACCGTCATCATGTTGTTGCTGTGTTTTACTCATGGCATCGAAAATTATACCAAATCCGCGCCATACTCAGCTTCCTTACTTTCCTTCGTACCACTTTATTTCCCGTTGCATCTTGCGTGGGAAATAGGCAGTTTTTCCCTTGCCCTTCCTTGGGTTTCACAGCAGAACACGCTTCCGATTCCCTGATCTGAAACGCTCTCGCATCCCCTTAATTAGTTAATCGGCAGTTTTCACACTTTCCTTTAACTTCACCTTTTTGATATCCCCTTAGAAACCATATGAATTTCAATCCCTTGACTAATCGGCGTTTTTGGTCAAAAGTTACTAGTTGAGTGGGGGAGTAAAAAGGATCATCTCTCCCCACCCCGGGGGGCCGGTTTCCGGCAGAGTGAGTCAGCATGCAGCCGCGAGGTTATGTAAGTATGGCGACAGGTACAGTGAAGTGGTTCAGTAATGCTAAGGGGTATGGCTTTATCGCTCCAGACGAAGGTGGTGATGATATTTTCGTCCACTTTTCTGCGATTGACATGGATGGTTACAAATCGCTACGCCAAGGTCAGAAGGTTCTGTTCGATTTGAATCAAGGACCGAAAGGTCTGTTGGCATCCGGCATCAGGGTTGCCAATGTACCTGACGCCAGACCCAGCAACTCCAACGAAGCTAATAGCTAAGCTCATCGCCGGTAGGCTCCTACACGCCGGTCGCCCAGGGAGGCAGGGCAACCGGCGAAGTTTTTAATTTTACATCTTGGCGATCAGCGCATCGCCAAAACCAGAGCAGCTCAGTTCTTTCGCGCCCGGCATCAATCGCGCCAGATCGTAAGTCACAGTACCGGCGGAGATTGCACCGCTTAATCCCTTGATGATCAGATCCGCGGCTTCAACCCAACCCATGTGACGCAACATCATTTCACCTGACAGAATAATCGAGCCTGGATTAACTTTATTCTGCCCCGCATATTTAGGTGCCGTACCGTGTGTCGCTTCGAACATGGCAACGGTGTCTGACAAATTGGCACCGGGCGCAATACCAATACCACCCACCTGTGCCGCCAATGCATCGGAGATGTAATCGCCATTCAAATTCAATGTCGCAATCACGCTGTATTCATCCGGACGCAGCAGGATTTGTTGCAGAAACGCATCGGCGATGACGTCTTTGACAATAATATCTTTGCCCGTTTTTGGATTCTTGAATTTGCACCACGGACCGGCATCGATTTCGATGGCGCCGAATTCCTTCTTCGCTAATTCATAGCCCCAAGTTTTGAAGCCACCTTCAGTGAACTTCATGATGTTGCCTTTATGCACCAACGTGACAGAATCGCGGTTGTTGTCGATGGCGTATTGAATTGCCTTGCGCACCAAACGCTGCGTGCCTTCGCTGGAAACGGGCTTGATGCCGATACCTGACGTTCCCGGGAACCGAATCTTCTTAACGCCCATTTCCTTTTGCAGGAAGTCGATCAGCTTCTTCGCTTCCGGCGTACCGGCAGCCCATTCGATGCCGGCATAGATGTCTTCGGAGTTTTCACGGAAGATCACCATGTCGGTCTTTTCCGGTTCTTTCAGCGGGCTGGGGGTGCCGTCGAAATAACGCACCGGGCGCAGACAGACATAAAGATCGAGTTCCTGACGCAGCGTGACATTCAGCGAACGGATACCGCCGCCGACGGGCGTGGTCAATGGCCCTTTGATGGAAACAACAAATTCTCTAACGGCATCCATGGTCTCAGCAGGCAGCCAAGTGTCTTTGTCGTAAACGTGGGTCGATTTTTCACCGGCATAAACTTCCATCCATGAGATCTTGCGCTTGCCGCCATAGGCCTTGGCCACGGCGGCGTCGATGACCTTGATCATGACCGGCGTGATATCGACCCCGATGCCGTCCCCTTCGATGTAGGGAATGATAGGATTGTTAGGCACCGTGAGCGCGCCATTGGCCGCGACTTTGATTTTTTCGCCATGGGTCGGTACTTTGATCTTTTGATAAGCCATGGAAACTCCAAGTTCAGTTGTGCAAAATTAGCCCATCATTCTACCACCCCTATCCCGCCCATGGCTAAGCTGATCCTGTTCAACAAACCCTTCGACGTGCTGACGCAATTCACCGACCAGGAAGGTCGGCGGACGCTGGCGGACTATATCAAGATGCCGGGTGTGTATGCAGCGGGGCGGCTCGACCGTGACAGCGAGGGCTTGTTGCTCATGACCGATGACGGCGCGATTCAGCATCGCATCACCCATCCACGCCAGAAGCTGGAAAAAACCTATTGGGCACAGATTGAAGGCATTCCGGATGAGACGGCGCTGGAACAGTTACGGCACGGTGTGACACTCAACGACGGCCCGACCCGTCCGGCCCAAGTGCGCCTGATCCCGGAACCGGCGATTTGGCCACGCGATCCGCCGATTCGCTATCGCACCAGCATCCCCACCGCCTGGATCGAGCTGATTATCAGCGAGGGCCGCAATCGTCAGGTGCGACGCATGACGGCGGCCGTCGGCCACCCCACCTTGCGCCTGATTCGCTATGCGATCGGTCCATTCACGCTAGAGGGACTGACTCCGGGTGAGTGGCGCGAGGAACCCTGCCCACCGGAGTGGTTGGCGCAGTCGACTCCGAAACGTGCTAAAGTTTCGTCCCATGGTTTGGAAACCCCGCGTCACCGTCGCCACCCTCGTCGCCGATAACGACCGCTATTTGCTGGTCGAAGAGGACGTTGGTCATCCCGAAACCGTCTTCAATCAACCGGCGGGGCATCTCGAAGCAGGTGAAAGCCTGATCGACGCCGCGATCCGTGAAACGCTGGAAGAAACCGGCTATCACTTCACACCCACCGCCGTGACCGGCATTTATCGCTGGATCAATCCGGAGACGGGTGACACCTACCTGCGCGTGTGTTTCACGGGCGATATCACCGGGCATGATCCGAATCGTGCGCTGGATCAAGGCATCGTCGCCCCGCATTGGCTCACACTTGCTGAGATCGAAAACCTTTCGCCACGTCTGCGGAGTCCGTTGGTACGACGATGCATCAATGACTATCAGGCCGGGCATCGTTATCCGCTGAGTTTGTTGGTGGATGTATCTCTCGAAGAATAACAATCAAATGTGATCCCGCTTGACACTCGCAAGTCGTCGCCTCTATGCTCCCGCCATGAACTGCTTTTACACCATCACTGATTCTTCTTTCCAACTGTGGCCATGGCGACGCTAACGCGCCCGTAGCTGCTCGTTTATAGATACCCAACTTTCATTCGGAACAACTTGCAGCCACGAATATTCGTGTGACTGCATGTATATTTTGCATCCGGAATTCGTGGCCGCGTTTAGGAGAGATAAAACGTGAGTCCAGCAAATAATTCACCCACACACATGATGAGCGGCCTGATGCTGGTCATCATCGCTGCCTTCTCCTACTCGGCCAAAGCGATACTGATCAAGCTGGCCTACGGTTACGGCGCCCAGATCACACCGTTGATGTTGATGACTTTGCGCATGGTGCTATCACTGCCTTTTTTCCTGGTCGCCATCGTGTTGCTTGAACGAAATCAGCAGACCCCGCTCACTCGGCAGGACATGATTCACCTTCTGGGACTGGGTGTGATCGGCTTTTATCTGGCGGCATATCTCGATTTTGTTGGTTTGAGTTATATCAGCGCCAGTCTGGAACGATTAATTCTGATGCTCTACCCAACGCTCGTGGTGCTGTTGTCGGCGATCTTTCTGCAGCGGCCGATTCGCACTCCGGAGGTTGTGGCGCTGGTCCTCAGTTATGGCGGCATCGTCATTGTATTTGCCAAGGAACTGATCCTGGCCGGTCCAGACGTAATCCTCGGCGCGGCCTTTATCTTCGGCAGCACCACCGCCTTTTCCATTTACCTGATCGGCAGTGGCGAGATGGTCAAACGCCTGGGTTCAACGCGCTTCACCGCCTATGCCATGACCATCGCCAGCATCGCCACCCTGCTTCATTTCGGACTCCGCTACGACCCGGTCATCCTGCACTTGCCCGCACCGGTCTATGGCCTGGCCCTAATCATGGCTGTGTTCTCCACCGTCATCCCCGCCTTTTTCATGAACGCCGGGATCGAACGCATCGGCGCTGGTCCCGCTGCCATCATCAGCGCCGTGGGGCCGGTGATAACCATTTTTCTCGCCTACCTGGTATTGGATGAGCAACTCACCTTCGTCCAGTTCCTCGGCGCCACCCTGGTCATCGCCGGAGCCTTGATCGTTAGCCGTGCCAAGGACACCAAACCTACGTAACCCAGCGTTTTTAGGTTAAAATACCGCCTCTTTGGCTACAGATTCAGGCGAAATGGTTCAACACAGCCCCCAGCGCGTCATTGTCGGCATGTCCGGCGGCGTCGACTCCTCGGTCGCGGCACTGTTGCTCAAGCAGCAGGGTTGCGCCGTGAGCGGGCTGTTCATGAAAAACTGGGAAGACTTTCCGGACGGCAAATGCCCCGCGGTACAGGATTCGCAGGACGTAATGGCCGTCTGCGACCAGCTCGGCATCGCGATGGACGGCATCAATTTCGCCAAGGAATATTGGGATCGCGTGTTTTCCTACTTTCTCGAAGAATACCGCCGCTATCGCACCCCAAACCCGGATGTGCTGTGCAACAAGGAAATCAAGTTCAAGGCCTTTCTCGATCACGCCCTGGCCCAAGGCGCGGACAAAATCGCCACCGGCCATTACGCCAAGGTTGAGTTTCGTGATGGCCGTTATCGCTTGTTGAAAGCCGCTGATCTGAATAAGGATCAAACGTATTTTCTCTATACCCTTGGCCAGCCACAATTGTCGCGCACCCTGTTTCCATTGGGTGATCTGACCAAACCCGAAGTACGCAAGATCGCCGCCGATGCCGGTTTTGTCAATCACGACAAAAAGGACAGCACCGGGATTTGCTTCATCGGTGAACTCGATTTTAAAAATTTTCTGAATCGTTATTTACCGGCGCAACGCGGCGAAATGCGCACACCCGAAGGCAAACTCGTCGGCCAACATGACGGTTTGATGTTTTATACCTTAGGCCAACGCCAAGGTTTGGGCATTGGTGGTCTGAAAGACACCAACGGCGAGCCGTGGTTTGTCGTTGGCAAAGATGTGGCGCGCAATGTATTGTTGGTAGCACAGGGCCACGATCATCCGCTGCTCTACTCCGACAGTCTGGAAGCCGGACAATTGCATTGGACCAGCGGCGAAACACCCGCAATGCCACTCCGCTGCGCCGCCAAGACACGCTATCGGCAAACCGATCAGGACTGCGTGGTCACAGCACTGGCGGATGGCCGGTGCCTGGTATCCTTCGACACGCCGCAACGTGCCGTCACACCGGGCCAATCCGTGGTCTTTTATCAGGGCGATGAATGTCTCGGCGGCGGGATTATCGAAACCACAGCGATCCAGACCACAACACTGCGCCAGGCGCATTCAGGATAAACACACCCGCATGGAACATTCATATCGCGATCAAGTCATGGCCTTTGCCGGTATCTGGCAGGCCGTTTCGCTGGTGAAACAAATCGCCTACAAAGGCAATGCCAACAGCCATGACTTTGAGGTTTGCATTAAAAGTCTGTTTGTCACCGACCCGAAAAACGTTGATGAAGTGTTTGGTTCTGCCAAAGGTGTTGAATCAGGCCTCAAGGTGATTCTCGAACAATTCGGCGATGCGACGACTTACCGCGATCTAGAGCTAACCAAATACGTCATTTCGCTGATGCATTTGGAGCGTAAGCTGACCAAAAATCAGGATCTGTTGCGCAAAGTCAGTAAGGGGTTAGACTTCGCCAAAAACCAGGCCGAGCATTTTACGCACACCCACGAAAACGTCATTGCCCGCCTCGGTGATTTATACAGCACCACCATCAGCACCATTCCGCCCAAGATTATTGTCATCGGCGAACAAGGACACCTGTCAAACTCAGACAACGCGGCCAAGGTGCGTGCGTTATTGCTGGCAGGAATTCGTTCAACCGTGCTGTGGCATCAGTGTGGCGGCCACCGATTAAAACTACTATTCAGTCGCCGCAAGTTACTGGATCAAACCAAAATCATACTCGAAGAAACTTATTAAATGGCAGGAGTCACCATGCACTTATCAGAACTTACCGCGATCTCCCCTATCGACGGCCGCTACGGTAACAAGACCGGCGACCTGCGCCCCATCTTCAGCGAATATGGTTTGATTCGCCACCGCGTGTTGGTGGAAGTACGCTGGTTACAATTACTGGCCGGGATCGATGCCCTCAAAGAAGTGCCCAAACTCAGCGGTCACACCATCAATTTGCTCAACGGCATCGTTGAAAACTTCAGCGTCGAAGACGCACAGCGCGTCAAAAACATTGAACGCACCACCAACCATGACGTAAAGGCCGTCGAATATTTCCTGAAAGAAAAAATCGCCGGCAACAAGGAACTGGAAGCCGTCAGCGAATTCATCCATTTCGCCTGCACCTCGGAAGACATCAACAATCTGGCTTATGGTTTAATGCTGCGCGAAGCACGCACCCAAGCCATCCTGCCGATGATGGATGACACCATCAACGCCATCAGCGATCTGGCGCAACGTTATGCCCATGTGCCGATGTTGTCGCGCACGCACGGTCAGCCCGCATCACCGACCACCGTCGGCAAGGAAATGGCCAATGTCGCCTTCCGACTGAAGCGTCAACGTGAACAAATGATCATGGTGCCGTTGCTCGGCAAGATCAACGGTGCCGTCGGCAATTACAATGCCCATCTCTCGGCCTATCCAGAACTGGACTGGATGACTATCAGTGAAGAGTTTGTGAACTCACTCGGCCTTGACTGGAATCCGTACACCACCCAAATCGAGCCGCACGATTACATCGCCGAACTCTTCAACGCCATCGCCCGTTTCAACACTGTGCTGATCGACTTCAATCGCGATATCTGGGGCTACATCTCGCTCGGTTATTTCAAACAAAAAACGGTTGCGGGTGAAATCGGTTCTTCAACCATGCCGCACAAGGTCAACCCGATCGATTTTGAAAACGCCGAAGGCAACCTCGGCCTCGCTAACGCCCTGTTCGAACACCTGGCCGCCAAACTGCCGATCTCACGCTGGCAGCGCGACCTCACCGATTCCACCGTCCTGCGTAACCTGGGCGTGGGTCTGGCGCATAGCGTGCTGGCCTATCAGTCGTGCCTCAAGGGCATCTCCAAGCTGGAGATCGAACCCAACCGCCTGGCCCAGGACCTCGACCACTGCTGGGAAGTGCTGGCCGAACCGATCCAGACCGTAATGCGCCGCTACGGTATTGAAAAGCCATACGAAAAGCTCAAGGAACTGACCCGTGGCAAGGGTATAGACCGCGACAGCCTGCGCGCCTTTATCAATACCCTGGCGATCCCAGAGGCCGAAAAGAAGCGCCTATTAGCCATGACCCCGGCCACTTATATAGGTAATGCCGACGCGCAGGCCAAGAACCTCTAAGGATGGGTAAGGGCGGATTTTAAACCCGCCCTTACAATGGGTCCAAAGCTGACCTTGAGACCCAAACAGGGAAAATCGCGAACTGTGACCCAGTTCGCAGAATTCACCCCCAGGCTATGGATAATACAATCCATGGGCTGAGACACTAGCGACTCCCCCGCATCCACCCCGACGCACTGTCGCTGACTCAGCCCAAGTACCAGACCGAATCACTCCCCCTAGGTGATTCGGTTTTTTTTATGCGCCTGGCAAAAAACGGCTAAAAGATTTGTCCGATTTTGTGACACAGCGCACACGGAACTGGCAACCAATGGCCGATAACTAATTCACGGGCGGAATGACAGTGGCTACCCCCGCATCTACCCCGACGCTCGCCACTGTCGCCCCCGGAATCTGTGACCGAACTATCTCCCCCAAGGTAGTTCGGTTTTTTTTGCCTATTCGCCATGAATGCGTACAATTAATTCAACGCGGCACAACAGGAGCGAACCGATGGCCCTCGATCTCAACCAACTCACGCTAGGCAGCTCAACAGACGTACTCCAAAGCACCAGCAGCGATGACGTTCGTGAAGCCATCACCACCCTCGCCGCCCAGGCCCAGCGTTCCCTCATTATCTTCAGCCACCAGCTGGATAATAAAATCTACAACCAGCAACCGTTCTGCGACGCGATCTTGAAGCTGGCCACCTCCAGCCGCTACGCCATGGTGCGCATCATCGTTCAAGACTCCATCCCCGTCGTCAAACAAGGCAGCCGCATAGTTGAATTGAGCCACCGCATCAGCAGTCGCCTGCAAATTCGCAAACCACCGATTGAATACAAAGACAACACCGAAGAATTCGTCATCGCCGACGACAGCGGCCTAGTACACCGCCGCCTGACAGACCGTTATGAAGGCGAAGTCTGCTTCCATGCTCCGCTCAAATGCAGGCAGTTACTCAAGTATTTTGATGATTGCTGGGAGAAAAGCAGGGCCGATCCAGAGTTGAGCAGGTTATTTTTGTGATTTTGGGCAAAAAGGATAAATATCGGAGCTAAATAAGCGTTAGCTAATTTGTAAAAATCCTGGCGGATAAGCCATAATCAAAAACAACAGAAACTAACCGGTGTTTGCTTATTCCTGGTTCAGCAAACACCGCAACGACGTAGCTATTCGTATTTTGAATTAGGATGCGCTAAAAATTGGTAATTGATTGATTTTAAATATGAGAGCAACTAAAGACTACGATTTAGAATGCGTGATGACGTATTGTAATACGTCTTGTAGGATGTCTACTTTAAGTTAGCCGGTAATCTTCGATATGGCATCTGAAAACATCAAGGGAGAAACAGAAGTCGCCGTATTCTTGCGCTTTCTGGCTGCTTCGCAGTTGTCTATTGACCCGACTAGCATTGAGAAGCGCTCTCCACCAGAGCCCGACATACTTTGCACGCATCAGTCAGAAGGAAAAATCGCATTTGAACTCGTCGAAATGTGCGATCCACGTATGGCAAAATCAATTGCCGTAGCAAATGATGGATATCTACGAACATCCGATCCTTCTGCCAGCATAATCTCCAAGAAACTGCGCAAGAAATACGCAACGGATGTTCCAATCGAGTTGTTGTGTTACACAGCGGGGCGTATCGTAACTCCTGACAATGTCATACTACCTACGATAAAACCTTATTTGAGGTCGTGGCGCCACACGTTCCGCCGAGCGTGGTTACTTGGGCACAAAGGAATCTATGTTGTTTGGAACTCTGGCTGACCATTCCGTCGAGCGAGCCCCTCACGTCAAACGTTTGCCATTATGATGGCCATCTACGGAGACCTACGAACCATGAAACCCTTACGCTTCATATTATTTCTCATCGCAGTATCGTCGTCGAACCTCGCAGACGCCCAATCATTGCTCAACAAAATGTTTGAGCTTGTAGTTGCAGGCGCGGAATGCAAACAAGACTTAAACAACTGGCTTAACTGCAACTACAAGGTTGGTCAAAATCTCAAGTTCTCTGTTAAAGATGCCGGCGGCAGCGACCAAGTAATTACCTTCAATCACTCGGATATCAATGACGACTACGCAGCCGTCATGTACTTTGGTTGCATAGTCGTTATCCCTGGTAAAGCAACAAAGAATCATGGGATAGATGACAATATCTATGTTTCACCAGAGAATGGGCGCGTGTATCGGACAAGACAAGAATGCCAAGCCGCAAAGTAGGCTCAACGCAGAAGCCTGCGCGAGTGGCGGCTAATCGGGTAAGCGCCGGTATTTCTCCGGCGCTCCCCACACCACCTAGCATGCGGGTCCGCACTAGGCGGTTGAAGCAGGATAATGAAAACGGACCCACTGATCTTTGATCGACACCAAGCCCTGTGCGGCCAACCAAGCGTTCGACATCGCCATTTGCGTGATCGGTGTGCGCGACATGGCGTACGGTCCTTTCGAACTTACGCCGGTTTTAATCGCTTCCTTCAGACTGACGCCCAGGTTGACCAGATGTTTGATTTTGGTGCGCGGCCACCGCCACTGTTTCCAGTAGCAGCAACGCATGCGCCGCCGTAACCATTCATCGAGTTCTGGGATCGGCCGGTAGTATTCCGATAGCGAAAAATAGTTCATCCAACCCGTGATGTATTGCCGAAGTTCGCGGTGGCGATAATTTAGGCTTACGCCCCACGAACGTCCG